>NZ_CABVEW010000002.1:0-258360 GCF_902497445.1 Faecalibacterium sp. Marseille-P9312 | reverse complement strand
TTAATGCTTTTTAGGCCTAGCGGAGTGAACAGTAACCAATCCTGACATCCAGTTGCCGTGTCATTTGTTGAATACTGTTTTACGAACAGTCTGCGGACGTGAAGACCCACCATTATATCATCAGCTTTGACCCCAGAGATGCAGCCGACAATGGCTTGACCATGGAAACGGCACAGGCTCTTGGCCTGAAATTCTGCGAAGAAAACTTCCCCGGTCATCCCGCCATCGTCTGCACTCACCCGGATGGGCACAACCATTCGGGAAACATCCATGTCCACATCGTGATTGGCAGCGTCCGAACGCGAGAGGTGGAGCGCAAGCCCTATATGCAGAAGCCCCGCGATTGGCGTGAGGGCATGAAGCACTCCAGCACCTCCCAGACCATGCGGCACCTCCGTGTCGAGGTAATGGAGCTGTGCGAAAGTGCCGGACTGTACCAGATCGACCTGCTCAACGGCTCGAAAGAGCGCGTGAGCGAAGCGGAGTATTGGGCGCGCAGGCGCGGCCAGTTGAAACTTGACCGTGAAAACGCAGCCCTCACCGCAGCCGGACAGCAGCCCAAGCAGAAGAAGTTTGAAAACGTGAAAGTCGCTTGTCGGGGCGAGGCCCCTCCATTTGCTGCACAAACCGCTCGGTCACTCAAAAGCCCCACTGGGGCTTTTGTTGCTTCGCAAACGCGAACCTTGCGGAAACAGATTTCTTCGGTGTTGCACCGCACAACGAGTTTTGAAGATTTTTCCGATAGGCTCATGCAGCAGTATGGCATCACGGTCAAGGAAAGTCGCGGATGCCTAAGTTATCTGCCTGCTGGAAGAACAAAGTTCATCCGGGCGAAACATCTCGGTGACAAATTCGATAAAGCGGCAGTGCTTGCCACGTTGCAGGCAAATCCTGAACGCAAACCCAAGGTACAGTCCAAGCAGGATACCATCGGGAAACTGATCGACATCCAGTCGAGGATGACCGAGGGCAAAGGCATCGGCTATAAGCGTTGGCTCACGAAACACAATCTCAAAGTTATGGCACAGACCGTGAAGCTTCTGCAGGAAAAGGGCTTGACCGACGAGGACGCCCTGAACCAGCACATCGCTGAACTGGAAACCAAGTATCACGACGCACTGGCGGTGGTGAAAGACCTCGAAGGTCGCATGAAAGCCAACAATGAGCTGCGCTATCATGTCGCAGCCTATACCAGCACCAAGGGTATCGTACAGCAGTTCAATACTGCCAAACGACCCGCAGCCTTTGAGGAACAGCACCGTGCAGAGCTGACAGCGTACCGAGCGGCAGCAGCCTATTTCAAGGCAAGCAACATCACCAAGCTGCCCAGCCCGAAAAATCTGGAAGCCGAGTATGCGCAGCTGGCATCCGAAAAGGCAAAGTTTTATGAGCAGTACAAGGAAGCCAAGGAAGAACTGCTCAAACTGAAAACCGCAAAGCAGAATGTTGCGTCCTTTTTCCGGGAGGAAGAACCGGCGCAGCAGGAGAGATAAAGGAGTGTGCGTATGATCAATCTGAAAATCGACCCGGAGTTCCAGTCTCAGATTCCTCCTCTGACCGATGATGAATTTAAGCAGCTTGAAGAAAATATCCTGAAAGAGGGCAAGCTGCTTTCTCCTTTGATTGTCTGGAACAATACCCTTGTTGATGGACACAACCGTTATGCCATTCTCCAGAAGCACCCGGAGATTTATTTCTCCACCATGCCGCTCCGGTTTGAGAACCGCGAAGAAGCCGTTGCGTGGATTTGCAAGAATCAACTGGGGCGGCGCAATCTTTCCCCCGAACAAAAGCGTTACCTGCTGGGGAAGCAGTACGAAGCCGAGAAGAAAGCTGCAAAAATCTTTCGGGGCAATCAGTACACTTTAGCAAAGAAAAGTGGTGGTGATCACGGTGATAACCACCACTCCGGGAAGAAAACCTGCGACCGGATCGCAGAGGAAAACGGTGTCAGCCGTGCCTCCGTTCTTCGTGCCAGCCACTATACACGAGGCATCGACATCGCAGATAATCTCTCTCCCGGCATCAAGCAGAAAGTCTTTTCCGGCGAAGTGAAGTTCACCAACGAAGAAATGTCCAAGCTTGTGCAGGCAAGTGTCGAGCATCGTTCAGATGTCCTTGCTCAAATCCTGTATCCAGAGGCATTGGAAGTGTTGGAATCTGCCAGCGCAGAATTTGAACCTGAAAAAGCGGAATCCGTTCCCATGCCCACACCACAAACAGAAGAATTTCGGTGCTATCATGTACCGGACGAGTTTATGAAGGTTTACAAATCTTTGAGCCGTGCGACCGAAATGATGAAAAACTCATGGAAGAAAACGCTCAAAAACAATCCCAGCTATTTCACTGACCCGGAAAAGCAGAAGGTTCTCCGCTTCGCAATGCAGCGACCTGCTAACTACCTGACTGAAATCGAAACCTATCTGGAAAAGGCTCTTGCAGAAGCCCTTGAAGAAGAAAAGACCGCATAACAGCAGACACCTGTAAGCCATCAATAAGCCACCAGCCGCATGTGCAGGGCGGAAAACATCCGCGCCCTTGCGCCTGATAAGAATTGGAACTTTGATTTTCTCGCCCGGCTTTGCCACGGTGGGACGATCAAAGGAGCGTGCGTTTGAACAAAAAGAAAAAGTCCACAAACATTTCCCCTTACCCCGATGATGTCATCGACCGTCTGGCACGGGCGTTCTACCCGGCCATCCTTGCCTGCTGGAACAGCGAGGAAGGACAGCGAGAGTTTGCCGCATGGCAGGCGGAACAGGCTCATATCTCTGGCAAAGAAAAACAGGAAGTTCCCGCTGGGGAACTCCCTGCCTTACTTATCGTGTGTGGATTTTTGCAGGGTGCGTCCGGGTGGGCGCACCCTGTTTTTGTTTGTGCTTATTTCTTCAGAATCCGCATTGCGTTCAGAACAGCGATGATCGTGACACCCACATCACCGAACACGGCTTCCCACATACCGGCCATGCCGAGTGCGCCCAGAACAAGGAACACGCTCTTGATGCCAAGAGCAATCACGATGTTCTGCATCACAATCCGTTTCGTAGCCTTTGCAACATCAATGGCTTCTACAAGTTTCGATGGTTCATCTGTCATCAGAACAACATCCGCAGCTTCAATCGCGGCATCCGAGCCAAGACCTCCCATGGCAATGCCGACATCTGCACGGGCAAGAACAGGGGCATCGTTGATGCCATCGCCCACGAAGGCGAGTTTGCTGCCCTGCCGTTTCTGCTTATCCAGCATTTCCAGCTTTTCGACCTTCTGGTCGGGCAAGAGCTGTGCATAATACGCATCCAGACCAATTTCGTCTGCCACCGACTTGCCGATTCGCTCATCATCGCCGGTAAGCATAACAGTTTTTTCCACGCCGATCTTTTTCAGCTCTGCGATTGCGCACTTGCTGTCCGGCTTCACTTCATCTGCGATCAGGATACAGCCTACATAGCTACCATCCGCTGCTACATAGAACTTTGTTCCGGCTGCATCGCAAGCGGCATAGGCAATCTTTTCAGATTCCATCAGCTTACTGTTGCCAGCCAGTACCTTCTTTCCCTGCACCATAACGCTGATGCCGTGTCCTGAGATTTCCTCAAAGCCAGAGAACTGCTTCTGGTCGATTGGCTTTCCATAAGTCGCAAGAATCGACTTTGCGATCGGGTGGTTGGAATAACTCTCTGCCTGTGCAGCATACTCCAATACCTGCTCTTTTTGGTATCCGGCTGCCGGAATGATATTTGCGACCTCAAAAACACCCTTTGTTAAGGTGCCGGTCTTATCAAAGACCACCACGCTCACTTTGTTCAGTGCTTCCAGATAGTTGCTGCCCTTTACCAGCACACCGCGCTTGGATGCGGCACCAATACCGCCGAAGAAGGTCAGGGGAATAGAAATGACCAATGCACACGGGCAGGAAACGATCAGGAACACAAAACCTCTGCGCAACCACTCAGACCAGCCGCCGCCAAGGACGAGCGGCGGAATGATCGCCAACACAGCCGCCATTCCAACAACGACCGGCGTATAGTATCGTGCAAAGGTCGTGATGAAGTTCTCGGTGGGAGCTTTTCTTGCAGAAGCATTCTCCACAAGGTCAGTGATCTTCGATACCGTGGATTCCCCGAAGCTCTTTGTGACTTTCAGCGTCAGCAAACCGCTCTGGTTGATGCAGCCGGACAGGGCTTCATCGCCTTTGCGGATGCTTCTCGGCACAGATTCGCCGGTCAGTGCCTTGGTGTCCAGCATGGATTCGCCATCCACAACGATGCCATCCAGCGGGATTTTTTCACCGGGTTTTACCACGATGATCTCGCCCACCTCAACGCTTTCCGGAGAAACGACCTGCAATACGCCATTCCGCTTAACGGTCGCCGAATCCGGACAGATGTCCATAAGGTCAGAGATGGACTTTCTGGAACGCTTTACCGCCAGCGACTGGAAGAACTCTCCGACCTGATAGAACAGCATAACTGCAACAGCTTCCGGGTATTCCCCGATGGCAAATGCGCCGATCGTGGAAACACTCATCAGGAAATGCTCGTCAAACACCTGTCCTCTGGTGATATTTTTCACTGCCTGCCATACGACATCCCAGCCAAGAATCACATACGCCACAATCAGAAACGCCAGTTCCGCCAGAGTCGGCAGCTTTGCGAATACGGTCAATGCCATACCGATTGCATAGACCACAGCACCCACGGCAAGCCGTATCGTGCGCTTCTTATCCTCATCGTTATAGACCGCCG
Source organism: Faecalibacterium sp. Marseille-P9312 (assembly GCF_902497445.1). Taxonomy (NCBI): domain Bacteria; kingdom Bacillati; phylum Bacillota; class Clostridia; order Eubacteriales; family Oscillospiraceae; genus Faecalibacterium; species Faecalibacterium sp. Marseille-P9312. Next base: position 253,615 of record NZ_CABVEW010000002.1, on the reverse strand, counting down.
CTTTTTCATCCTTTTTGACAGGTGCAGTCGCTTCCAGCTGCTTTTCCGACACTTCAACATCCGGCTCATGGCTGTGTACGATCGTGGTAACGGTATCCAGCAAGGAAGCAGCTACCGATGTTCCAGCCTGAACAGTCAGCGTCTGGTTCATCAGATTCACGGTCGAAGAAGTCACGCCATCCAGCTCACCGACTTCTTTCTCGATCTTTGCTGAGCAGTTCGGGCAGTCCAGACCTTTCAGGAGATAGACTTTCGTCACCGCAGGTTCGGTCTTTTCCGACACTTCAACATCTGGCTCGTGGCTGTGGACGATCGTGGTAACGGTGTCCAGCAGGGAGGTAGCCACCGATGTTCCTGCCTGAACAGTCAATGTCTGGTTCATCAGATTCACGGTCGAAGAAGCCACGCCACCCAGCTCACCGACTTCTTTCTCGATTTTTGCTGAGCAGTTCGGACAATCCAGACCTTTCAGGAGATAGACCTTCGTCACCGCAGGTTCGGTCTTTTCCGACACCTCAACATCCGGTTCATGGCTGTGAACGATCGTTTCGACCTGTTCCGCCAGTGTTGCATCCGCAGACTTTTCTGACTGAACGGTCAGTGTCTGCTGCATTAAATTCACAACCGAGGATTCCACTCCCGGCAATGCTCCGACCTCTTTTTCTATCTTGGCGGAACAATTCGGGCAATCCAGACCTTTCAGGATGAATACTCTTTTCATTTTGACCTCCACTACGTTTTCTTAATTGTTCAATCGCTCAACTTAAAAGACAAAAAGATAATCGCTTGCGCGATCATCCTCTTAAATGCTCAAATCCCTTGTCGATGATCTCCTTTACATGATCATCCGCCAGCGAATAATACACGATCTGGGCCTCTCTGCGGAATTTGACCAGTCCGGCAAGCCGGAGTGCTTTCAGCTGGTGAGAGATCGCCGATTTGGTGACGCCCAGCAGAACCGCAAGGTCGCATACACACATCTCGCTCTGTTCCAGAGCATGAAGGATCTGCACTCTTGTGCCATCTCCGAACAGCTTGAAAAGCGATGCAAGCTGGATGTAGTCGTCTTTCGGCTGCATTTTGCCTTTTACATCGTTCACGATGTCCTCATGGATCACATCGCAATTACAGGTGTATAAAGAATTTGACATCAGACGTTCTCCTTGTTTTGTAGTTGAACAACCATTCAATCATATTATATCTGCTTTTCCTCCGTTGTCAAGAGGAAAAGTTAGCATCTGCTTCCTGCGATTTGTCGTCTAACAGACCTTGACAGCCTCCTTATTTCGCATACAATATAGTTGAGCGTTTACTCAACTGCCGTATTTTGCGCAGAAGATTTTTCATTTGAACAACCATGCAATAAATAAAAGAGGTCTGCCTGTGAAAGGAAAATTCATCACTCTGGTTCTGACATTAGGATTTCTTGCCGCGTTTGGCGTATTTATGCACTCGCCGCCCTCTATTCTGGATGGGTTGACCGGTGCGACCCCGAAAGCGAAACGTGCCGCACAGATGGCCGCACCGCTGGAGGGCAACTATCTGTTCTGCATCAACCCTGCGCTGGAACCGTTTTCCGATGCGGATTTCCGGAATGATCTGAAAGCATTTGTTTCCGGTGAGACAGAAGTCCTTTCCGATGCCGGACTGCCGCACATGACGCTTTCGGTCTGCGAAACAGACTATCCCTTGCTTTGCTATGCAACGGCTCTTTGTGAACGCCTGACTGCTGCCGGAGCAGATGTCACGTTGAAGCAGTACAGCGAAACCATGCTGCGTTCCCGTGCAATCAATGGGCGGTATCAACTGCTGCTGGTTTCGGAAAATACGCTTGATGCAACAGCATTGCCGGATGCAGACATCCTTCTGCTCTCCGCAGAAGAAATGGAGGACCCCTCATGCGAAAACTGAACACCATTCTCTCCGTTCTGCTACTTTTCATCTGTCTGCTTCATGGGCTGATGGGCAGTTTTATGTTGCTGGGCATCAGTTCCGGGGCAGGAAAGTTTCTGGCATGGATCGGCGTTGGCATTCTGGCGGCGCACACCGTCCTTGGGCTTTTGCTGACCGCACAGACATTCCGGGCTTCCCGGTCCGGCGGAAAACTCTACGGAAAGCAGAATGCTCTGTTCTGGGCAAGGCGCACCAGTGGGCTTGCTATTTTGCTCATGCTCTTTTTCCATATTGGCGTGTTCGGCAGAGTGCAGGACGGCGTATACATTCTGTTTCCGTTCACAACGGTCCGGCTGCTGACGCAGCTTTTACTGGTTGCTTCGGTATTTGTGCATCTTCTGCTCAATCTCCGACCCCTTCTGGTATCGCTGGGCATCGTCCGGGATAAGGAGCAGCGCGGCGACCTCTATCTGATTCTTTCTATACTGGTGCTGTTTGCTGCCGGTTCGATCATTCTATATTATATCGGGTGGAACAATGTATGAAACACACTTTGGTGATCGTGGGTGCAGGGCTGGCAGGGCTTTCCGCTGCTTTGACTGCTGTGAAAAACGGCTGGACGGTAAAGCTGGTGTCCTCCCTTGCCTCCGAGCGGGCGCAGTCTGTTATGGCAGAGGGCGGAATCAATGCAGCCTTGAATACCAAGGGAGAGGAGGATAGCCCGGAGCAGCATTATACAGATACCCTGACCGCTGCCTGCGGACTTGCTGACCCGAATGCAGTCTGGGGGATGACGCAGGCTGCGTCCGAACTGGTGCGCAGCCTGCACCATCTGGGAGTACAATTCAACGTGACAGATGACGATGAACTCGACCTGCGGAATTTTGGCGGACAGAAGAAAAAGCGGACGGCCTTTGCACAAAGCGATACGGGAAAGCAGCTAATGACCGCTCTGATTGATGCTGTGCGCCGGGAAGAAAGCGCAGGAACGGTCGAACGCTTTCCACACCATAAGTTCCGCACCCTGCTGCTTTCCGGGAACATCTGCGGTGGCTGCACAGTGCAGGACACCTATACTGGCGAACTGCTGCGGTTTGTATGCGATGCCGTCCTGATTGCCACAGGCGGGCTGCATGGCTTATTCGGTGATACGACCGGCTCTCTTGCCAATACCGGAGAAGTCACCGCAGAACTGTTCCGTCTGGGCGTTCCGATGGCAAATCTTGAAATGATCCAGTACCACCCTACCACGGTCGAACTGGGCGAAAAACGGATGCTTCTGAGTGAGGCCGCCCGTGGTGAGGGCGGGCGGCTGTTTGCATTACGGAACGGGAAGCCGTGGTATTTCATGGAAGAAAAATATCCGGAACTCGGCAACCTGATGCCGCGTGACATCACCGCGCGGGAAGTCTGGACGGTCAGCCGTGACTATGAGGTGTTCCTTGATATGACAGAGCTTCCTAAAGAAGTCATGGAGCATAAACTTGCCGGACTGGTGGATGATTGTCAGACCTATCTGCACAAAGATATTCGCAAAGAACCCATTCCGATTTTGCCGGGTATCCACTACTTTATGGGAGGCATTCAGGTGGACGAGCGGCACCGCACTTCGATGCGGAATCTGTACGCTGCCGGTGAATGCTGCGCTCAGTACCATGGCGCAAACCGTCTGGGTGGAAATTCTCTTCTGGGTGCGATCTATGGAGGACAGATTGCTGCGGAAACTGCCTGCCGGGAAACAGTCAGTTCCCCCAATATGCCCTGTGCCGAAGAATCCTTTCTGCCCGAACTTTCCCCGGACGCTCAAATGCAGATGAATCGTATTCTGCTGAACGCACTCGGTGTCGTGCGGGATGCACAGACATTGGAAGCGGGCATTCAGGAAATCCGCAAACTGTCTGGCACCCTTCCGCTTCTGGGCTGTGCCATGCTGGAAAGTGCCCTCGCCCGAAAAGAAAGCCGGGGTGCGCACTGGCGGGCAGATTATCCCCAACGCAACGATGCCGTTTACTGCAAAACCACCGTGGCACACTGGAACGGGCAGCATATCGCCATCAGCTTTGAATCCATCCCCGAAAGGCGGCATGATTTATGAACTACACCATCCGAATCAAACGGCAGGAAAACCCGCAGGCTTCACCCTGCTGGCAGGAGTTTTCCTTTGAGGGAAGTGCGGACACCTCGATTGCTTCGGTGTTGAACGAGCTGAATCACCGCAGCCCTCTGTGCGAAAAGAGCGGAACGGTCGTTTCCCCCATTGCGTGGGAATGCGGCTGCATGATACGCAAGTGCGGTGCCTGTGCCATGCGGATCAATGGTCTGCCTCGTCTTGCCTGTTCCGTTTTTCTGCGGGACTGTAAGGGAAGCGTTGTTACTCTGGAGCCTTTGAGCAAATTCCCACTGGTGAAAGATCTGGTCGTAGACCGTTCCGTGATCTTTGAAGCGCTGAAGCGGACAAAGTTGTGGCTGGAAGGAGATGCGTTCCAGACCAGCTATACGCACAGCCAGCGGTATCAATCTGCTAAGTGTCTGCTCTGTGGCTGCTGCTTGGAGGTCTGCCCGAACTTTGACCCGAACAGTGAATTTGCTGGAGCTGTTCTGCCCGTCAACGCTTACCGTATTCTGAACGAAGAACAGGATATTGCCCATCAGACAGAACTCGCAAATGCGTATCGTCAGCTTTATTTTGAAGGCTGCGGAAAATCTCTTGCGTGCCAGGACATCTGCCCAGCCGGAATCCCGGTCGAAGAACTGATGTCACGTTCCAATGCCGCAGCGGTCTGGAAGCGATAAAGTGTAAAAGGGTATGCGGTTTATAGCCGCATACCCTTTTATGCTTAATCTTCTAATCCGTGACTTCCCGCCACATTCTTCAGATACTCCTCTGGTTCGCCGTTCAGAATCAAGTCTGCATAGCCAAGCGGGTCATTGTAGATGAGATAATCTAACTCCAACCTCTGCGCCATGGTCACGTCCAATTCATCCTCGACCCCAGTGCAGTCAATGGAGATCGTTCTCCCATCCCGGAGCAGCAGCTCCACGCAGCCGGTATCCATGTTGAAATGGCAGGCTCTTGCATCGTACTTCATGTTTGTGTCCTTTCTGCCTTACGGCACCTTTACAGTTGTGACTTTTGTTATACGGTTCTTCTGATAAGGTTTTGGACACACAGCCGTCGGGAAGGAGCCTTCATTTTGCTTTCCGAAGAAAACAAAAAATCCGAACCCTTCTCCTATCGAGAAAAGGTTCGAATTTTCATGGTTTGGTGCGAGTAGTAATACAGAACTTTTCAAAAACCATCGTATTACAATTTGTTTTTGAGGCTGTCGGATAGCAATTTGCTTGTATCGCACACCGATGAGCAGCTATGTTTGAAACCCAGTTGCCTTTTATATACCACACAACCTGAAAATTATCAAGTACGCGCAGCGTTCACTTCTCCCATCACCGGGAGCAAATGGACGCTGCTTTTTTTGTTTGCAACGAAAGGAGGCATCCGTGAAATGGCAGTATTTCGGGTAGAAAAGAACAGCGGCTACACGGTCATGTCAAACCACCACCTGCGGAACCGAGCCTTGTCCCTGAAAGCCAAAGGCTTACTCTCCCAAATGCTCTCCCTGCCGGAAGACTGGGACTACACCCTGCAAGGGCTGGCCCGTATCAACCGGGAAAGCATCGATGCGATACGGCAGGCTATCCGGGAACTGGAACAGGCGGGCTACATCCAGCGTTCCAGAGAACGGGACGAGAAAGGGCGGCTGCGCGGTGCAGACTATGTGATCTTCGAGCTGCCGCAGCCCGTTCCTGCATCGGTTTCACCTACATTGGAAAATCCAACGTTGGAGAATCCCACGCAGGAAAACCCTACGTTGGAAAATCCAATGCAATTAAATAAAGATAAACTAATTACAGAAAAACAAAAGAAAGAGGGATTAAATACCGATTCCATTCCTATCCATTCCCCAAACCCCTTGCCTTTGGACGAGGACGAGGCAGCGGCACCGCCGCCGGAACGGACAGGAAGCCGAAAGGAAGCGGCCTATCAAATCTACCGGGACCTGATTTTGGAGAACATCGAGTATGACACCCTCATCCAGAATTCCCGGATAGACCGGGAACAGCTGGACGAGATCGTGGACATCCTGCTGGAAACGGTCTGCACTTCCCGCAAGTCCATCCGGGTGGCCGGGGACGATTACCCGGCAGAGTTGGTCAAGGCGAAATTCTTGAAGCTGGACAGCCATCACATCGAGTTCGTCATGGACTGCCTGCGGGACAACACCACCAAAGTCCGCAACATCAAGCAATACCTGCGGGCCATGCTGTTCAACGCCCCCAGCACCATCAACAGCTACTATGCGTCCCTTGTGGCGCACGACATGGCGCAGCCCGATTGGGGCCGCCCGCCCAACACCTGACCGAAAGGAGCGTCCACCCATGAGAACCCTTTACCTGCGGCGGCTGGTGGTTCCACCCTAGCTGCCGCTCTGAATTTTCTGCAACAAGGAGGGATTCATATTGCAGGAAGAAGTCACCCAAAAAACCATTGCCCTGTCTATGAAAACGGGCAAGCTCACTGCCCAAGCGTTGCAAGCTGCCCTGAAAAAATATTTGCAGCATCGGGCCAAGGGACCAAAGCTGCACCACGGCAGGCAAAGCCTGAAACAGCTGAAAGCCCACGGCGCAGCCCTGACCAACATTGAAGTCACGGAGGCGAACATCGGGGCGTTCAAGCCCTGCGCCAAGAAGTACGGCGTGGACTTTACCCTGCGCAAGGACAAGACCACCCAGCCGCCCCACTACATCGTGATCTTCAAGGCCAAGGATGCGGACAATCTGGAACAGGCGTTCCGGGAGTTCACGGCCAAAACGCTCTCCAAGGAGCAGCGGCCCTCCATCCGCAAGGTGCTGGCAGCAGCCAAGCAGAAAGCCGCCCAGCAGCCGAAACGCGCTAAAGAAAAAATTAAGCAAAGGGGGTTAGAGCGATGAAGCCTGAACTGAAAAAGCTGCTGTTGCTGAATCTGCCGTATCTGCTGTTCGTGTACTTGTTCGCCAAATGCGGGCAGGCGTACCGTCTGGCGGCGGGCGCGGATGCTTCGGCAAAGCTGCTGCACCTAACGAGCGGCATCTCCGCCGCCTTTGCAAACCCGCTACCCAGCCTGCATCCGTTTGACCTCTGCGTGGGCGTTGCCGGGGCGGTGGCTGTCCGGCTCATCGTGTACAGCAAGGGCAAGAACGCCAAGAAGTACCGCAAGGGCGAGGAATACGGTTCTGCCCGGTGTGGTGCATAATCTTAACTGTAAGGAAAACTATGTGGACGCAGGAGGTATGCACATGAACGAATATAATAAAATTACAGCCCTTTACTCCCGCCTTTCCGTCGGGGACGAGGACAGAGATGGCGGCGAGAGCAACAGCATTGTAAACCAAAAGGCATTTCTGGAACGGTACGCCCAACAGCAGAGATTAACCAATATCCGGCACTACATTGACGATGACGAAAGCGGCAGGTTCTTTGACCGCTCTGCCTATTCCCGCATGATGGAGGATGTGGAAAACGGAAAAATAGGCGTCTGCATTATGAAAGACCTGACGCGCTGGGGGCGTGATTATCTCCAAGTCGGCAATGCAATGGAGGTATTCAGACGGAACAATGTCCGCTTTATCGCGGTCAATAACGGCATAGACAGCGACAATCCCGATACATTGGAGTTTGCGCCCTTTATCAATATCATGTCGGAGTGGTACGCAAAGGACATCAGCAAGAAAGTAAAAACGGGTATCAGGACCAAGGGTGCAAGCGGCAAACCCATCGCCACCGAAGCCCCATACGGATATATGAAAGACCCGAACAACAAGGATTTTTGGATAATCGACGAGGAAGCCGCCGAAGTGGTACGCTTGATTTTCCGTCTGTTTATCGGCGGGAAGAACAGAAACCAAATTGCCGTATATCTCAAAAACGAGCAAATCCTCACGCCTACGTTCTACCTCAAACAGCACGACAGAGGGACAGCGAAAAGCAGACCGCTGAACGAGGAAAATCGCTATAAATGGAACAAAGCAACCTTAACCAAGATACTCACAAGGCAGGAGTATTGTGGTGATGTTGTCAATTTCAAGACCACAAAGCATTTTCGGGACAAGCGCAACCACTATGTAGATAAAAGCGAATGGCAGATAACCGAGAATGTGCATGAGCCGATTATCGACCGCGCCGACTTTGAAACCGTACAGCGGATTTTGGAAAACGCGCCTGTCAGACGCCCTAACGGGGACGGAGAAATCCACCCTTTGTCGGGCTTGATGTTCTGTAAAGACTGCGGCGCAAAAATGCACATTCGCATAGATTACAGGAACGGCGGCAAGCGTCATGTTGCCTTTTGCAGCGAGTACCACAAGGGCAAAGCCAAAAATCCCAAATGCAATTCCCCGCACATCATAGACGCTGATTTAGTCATGCAGACTATCGCGGATGTTCTGAAAAAAGTTGCAGAATACTCCATAAGCAACCGGGAGGAATTTGAAGCATTAGTCCGAAAAAACCTTGATATGCAGCAGACGGACAAGAGCAAAAAACAGCAGAAGCGTATTCCGCAAATTACAACACGCCTTGAACAGATTGACAAGGTGCTGAATAAACTCTACGAGGATAACGCCCTCGGTGCTATCCCACAAGACCGATACGAGCAAATGTCACAGAAATATTCGGAGGAATACTATACGCTGAAAGCGGAACTTGCAGAACTCAAAGAACAGTTATCCGCGTTTGAGGACGCAGGAGGATGGGCGCATAAGTTTTTGAAGCTGATAGAACGCTACGCCGCCTTTACCGACCTTACCCCCGCCATTCTCAATGAATTTATCAGCAGAATTGAAGTGCATGAGCGCGATAAGAAAAGGGCAAAACAAGCTGTTCAGCATATCGGGATATATTTCAGCTATATCGGCAAGTTTGAAAACGAACTGACACAGCTTGCAGAGCCGACAGAGGAAGAAATCCGGCAAATGCGGGAGAAAATCGAAGAAGCCCAAAAGGAAAAGAGCCGCGCTTATCATCGGAACTACTCAAAGGAATACCGGGCGAAAAACCTTGAAAAACGCCGGGAGTATGAACGCATCAAGGCGCGGGAATATCGGGCAAAGCGAAAGGCGCAAGCCGCTGCGCTGCCCGTATCGTAAAACAGAATAACCGACAGCAGAAAGGGATTTTCCAACTATGGGAAATCCTTTTTTTGCACCCAAAGGAAGGAGTGACCCAATGACAGAAAAGAAAACCACAACCACCGCGCAGAAGCAGCCGGATGGTATCATCACAACACAGCGGAACGGACAGACCATCGTTGCGGAGTTGTTTTTCAATCACAGAAGCGCAGAAACATTCCGCGACAAGCTGCTGAAAGCGATACTTGCCGACTATTCGCATTTTTCTGCGTCTGACGGTCAAGAGCCGTAAAAACGGAATATTTGACGATTGGAACACTCTGGACGAGGAATGTATCGCCAGAGCATTTTCTATTGAAAAAACGCCGTTTTTCCCAAGTCAAGAGCCGAAGAAAACACCCGAAAAATGCCCCTACTGCGTAACAGGGGCGCAGAAAGGAGAGTTTATGAAAACAGGACTGAAAAAGCAGGAAAAGACCACCGATATTTGGTTTGACGAGAAAGACCCCCTTATCCATATCCGCACCCACAACACCGACTTGAAGAACAGGCTGACCGCGTACAGCCGCCGCTTCCCCTCTGTCTGTAAGCTGACCGACAGCGACCCGGAAACGGGCTGTATGGAGTTTGAGATTGCAAAGGGACGCTTCTCTTTCCGTCTGACCGCACCATACAGCGAGGAACGCAGACAGGCGGCAAGCGACTATGCAAAGAAGCATGGTATTTCAGCCGGGAAAAGCAAGCCATGACACAAAGATACAGTAAAATTATTAGGTAAGGACGGTTGATGTCTATGTAAAACGAACAGGAGGATAAAAATTGACTGGAAGCATTTACGGCTATGTGCGTGTCAGCACAAGAGAACAAAACGAGGACAGGCAGCTTATCGCCTTACGCGAGGTAGGCGTTTCAGATAAGAATATCTTTATGGATAAGCAATCCGGCAAAGATTTTGAGCGTCCACAGTACAAAAAGCTGCTTAGAAAAATGAAAAAAGACGACCTGCTCTATATCAAGAGCATAGATCGTCTGGGACGCAACTATGAAGAAATCTTACAGCAATGGCGTATCATCACAAAGGACAAGGGCGTTGACATTGTGGTTTTGGATATGTCCCTGCTTGATACGCGCCGGGGAAAAGACCTTATGGGAACATTTCTCTCGGATATTGTGCTTCAAGTGCTGTCCTTTGTGGCAGAAAACGAGCGCACCAATATCAGACAGCGGCAAACAGAGGGTATCGCGGCAGCAAAGGCGCGGGGTGTGCGCTTTGGGCGACCACCACGCCCCTTGCCGGATAACTTTCATGCTGTTTATCAGAGGTGGCGTGCCGGGAAAATTACCGGCACAGCAGCCGCAAAAGAGTGTGGTATGCCCCTTGCGACCTTTCGCTACCGGGCAGAAATCTACGAAAAAGCCAAATTATTGTAAATAGGCGGTTTTACAGAAAGGTGTACTTTCCTGTAAACCGCCTATTGCTTATAGGTATTTAATATTATACTTCTTCAGACGGCGTTTTTCAAGTCTTGAAATGTAAATATTCGTTTATATCCCGGCTAATTTGTCGATAAAATGCGTTTACAGGAAAGTACACGTTACTAAAGGGATAAGAAGGAGGGATTCGTCATGTTGGTATTCCAAATGCGTAATGTAGATAAAACATCTACTGTTTTGAAACAGACTAAAAACAGTGATTACGCAGATAAATAAATACGTTAGATTAATTCCTACCAGTGACTAATCTTATGACTTTTTAAACAGATAACTAAAATTACAAACAAATCGTTTAACTTCTGTATTTGTTTATAGATGTAATCACTTCAGGAGAGATTATATGAACAAAAATATAAAATATTCTCAAAACTTTTTAACGAGTGAAAAAGTACTCAACCAAATAATAAAACAATTGAATTTAAAAGAAACCGATACCGTTTACGAAATTGGAACAGGTAAAGGGCATTTAACGACGAAACTGGCTAAAATAAGTAAACAGGTAACGTCTATTGAATTAGACAGTCATCTATTCAACTTATCGTCAGAAAAATTAAAACTGAATACTCGTGTCACTTTAATTCACCAAGATATTCTACAGTTTCAATTCCCTAACAAACAGAGGTATAAAATTGTTGGGAATATTCCTTACCATTTAAGCACACAAATTATTAAAAAAGTGGTTTTTGAAAGCCGTGCGTCTGACATCTATCTGATTGTTGAAGAAGGATTCTACAAGCGTACCTTGGATATTCACCGAACACTAGGGTTGCTCTTGCACACTCAAGTCTCGATTCAGCAATTGCTTAAGCTGCCAGCGGAATGCTTTCATCCTAAACCAAAAGTAAACAGTGTCTTAATAAAACTTACCCGCCATACCACAGATGTTCCAGATAAATATTGGAAGCTATATACGTACTTTGTTTCAAAATGGGTCAATCGAGAATATCGTCAACTGTTTACTAAAAATCAGTTTCATCAAGCAATGAAACACGCCAAAGTAAACAATTTAAGTACCATTACTTATGAGCAAGTATTGTCTATTTTTAATAGTTATCTATTATTTAACGGGAGGAAATAATTCTATGAGTCGCTTTTTTAAATTTGGAAAGTTACACTTTTTAATAACGGAGGGAATGGAATGAAAAAACTTGTAACATAATTCCCCAACAGGGCGACTATTTCCAAACCGAAGTAGCCGCCCTTTTCTTTTACTAAAAATCAAAAAGGAGGGCTACCATGTCGAAGAAAAAACCACCGACCACCATCGAGGAATGTAACGCCGAAATGGAACTGACACAGAAGAAAATCCGGCAGTATGAGAACAGGAACAAAATGCTTGACCGCAAACTTGCCATTGAGAAGCGCAAGGAGCGCAACCACCGTCTTTGTTCGCGGGGCGGCTACCTTGAAAGCCTTGTCCCGGCACTCATTGATATGTCAGAACAGGAAGCCCGCGACTTCCTCTACACCGCGGTTTTCAGCGACAAAGCGCAGGAGTTTTTGAGAAAACGAGCCGGAGAAGCGACACCGAAGAATTACCCTTGCACACAAGGGCGCACTTATACACCCTAACGGGCGTGTGCGCTCTGCCGAGGGCTTTATCTCCGCACCGGGCATTATTGCCTTGTGCAGAGATTGGCGGCTTGCGCCGCGACAGGGAAACCTACACTTTCCCTGCGACAGCTTGCGCTGTCTACCCTTTTGTGTACCCCACGAAAGCGAACACCTTGCTTTGCAAGCTATTCACTTTCATGGGGTTTTGTTGACCGTATCGGGAGGTGATACTATCGCAATCTACCATTGCAGCATTAAGATTGTCAGCCGGGGAAAGGGCAAATCTGCCGTAGCCGCAGCAGCCTACCGCGCCGGAGAGAAGCTGACAAACGAGTGGGACGGACTGACCCACGACTATACAAGAAAAGGCGGCGTTGTTCATTCTGAAATCATGCTGCCGCCCCATGCCCCACCCTCTTTCTCTGACCGTTCTATTCTATGGAACAGCGTGGAGCAAATCGAAAAATCGAATAACTCACAGCTTGCGAGGGAAATCGAAATCGCCCTACCTGTTGAACTTTCAAGAGAGGAACAGACCCGCCTTGTCCGGGAATACTGTTCCTCTCAATTTGTTTCCAAAGGAATGTGCGCCGACTTCAATATCCACGACACAGGCAACGGCAACCCACACGCTCATATCCTTTTGACTATGCGCCCCCTTGATGAAAAAGGCACATGGGCGGCGAAGTCAAAAAAGGAATATGTCCTTGACGAAAATGGGGAGCGCGTAAAGCTGCCAAGCGGCAGATACAAGACGCGCAAGGTTGACCTTATGGACTGGAACAGGCAGGAGAACGCCGACCTATGGCGCAAGGCGTGGGCTGACCTTGCCAACGACTATTTAGAGCGAAGCGGCAGCGCGGAGCGTATCGACCACCGCAGCCATGCAGAGCGTGGTATTGAGGAACTCCCCACCGTCCACATGGGTGTTGCAGCTTCCCAAATGGAGAAGAAAGGCATAGCCACCGACAAGGGAGAAATCAACCGCATGATACAAAAGACCAACCGACTTATGCGGGAAATCCGGGGCTATATCGACAGCTTGAAAGAATGGCTTGCGGAGGTTTTCGCCGCTAAGAAGCAACTGCAAGCTGCCCCGCACTCTCCCGATATTGCCACGCTGCTTACAAGGTATTTGAGCATTGAACGAGAGAAAAGCCGGAAGTATTCACAGGGCTGGCAGCAACAGCATACTGCCGGGGAATTGCAAAAAATCAGCAAGGCGATTGTCTATCTGCAAAGCAAGGGCATTGCTACCCTTGAAGATTTGGACGCTGCCCTTTCCTCTGTTGATGAAGAAGCAAAGCGGCTGAATACAAGCGTTGTTGCCAAGCAGAAGCGCATGAGGACATTGGAAAAGTTTATCGAGCATGGCAGCAACTACAACCGCTTGAAGCCCATTCACGATGAACTGAAAACGCTGAAAAACGGATGGGGCAAAAAGAGAGAAAAATTTGAGCAAGCCCACGAAAGCGACCTCATTATCTGGAACGCCGCCAACCGTTTCCTGCACGCAAATCTGCCGGAGGGTACAAAGTCTTTCAAGGTGTCCGAGTGGCAGAAAGAATTTGACGAACTGAAAGCCCAATCCACAGGCGAATATGAAGAACTGAAAACAAAGCGCAGCGAGGTTAAGGAGTTACAGCAAATCCGAAAGTGCATTGATATTGTAGAGCAAGCCGAGCAGCGCACACAGGAACAGACACACCAAACACCAAGACGCAAAAAGGAGGATATTTCCCTATGACCTACACCAAAGAACAGATTGACCGGGCAAATCAGACCGACCTTGTATCATTCCTGCAAGCCCAGGGCGAACAGCTTGAACGCGCCGGACAGGAGTACCGTTGGAAACGGCACGACAGCTTGACGGTCAGAGAAAACAGATGGTATCGGCACAGCCAGAGCAAAGGCGGCGGTCCGATTGATTTTGTCATGGAGTTTTACGGCAAAAGTTTTCTTGAAGCCGTTGAAATGCTGATAGGCGAACGGGGCGAAGCACCCCCACCCGTCTATCTGCAATTCAGACTACCACCCAAAAGCCCCGACAACCAAACAGCGAGGAACTACCTTACAGCCGCCCGGCGCATTGATGAAGATGTGTCGGGCTTTTTCTTTTCCTGCGGCGATCTCTACGAGGAAGCCGCCCACCATAACGCCGTATTTGTCGGCAGAGATGAAAGCGGCATACCGAGATATGCCCACCAACGGGGAACGGTGGGCAGCTTCCGGCTTGATGTGAAAGGCAGCGACAAGACTTTTAACTTCTGCTACCGGGGCGAGGGCGAAAGGCTTTTTGTCTTTGAAGCCCCCATTGACCTGTTATCTTTCCTCTGCCTGTTCAAAAAGGAATGGCAGAAACAAAGCTATCTGTCATTGGGCGGCGTGAGTGAAAAAGCCCTGCTGCGTTTTCTCTCTGACCGTCCGAATATCAAGACCGTCTATCTCTGCCTTGACAGCGACAAAGCCGGGACAGACGCTTGCAGCCGCCTTAACAGCATTATCCCCCAAGGCTACACCGTCAATCGCCTTGTACCGTTGTTCAAAGACTGGAACGAGGTTTTACAGCGTAAAGAGGAAATTACAGACGGAAAATATCTGCGCGAAGCTGTCTATGGCTTGCGTGAGCCGCAACAGGAAGAAACCGTTGAAATTATCCGCATGAGCGAGGTTGACACACAGACCGTTGAATGGCTATGGGAGCCGTATATCCCTTTTGGAAAGGTAACAATCGTACAGGGCAACCCCGGCGAGGGAAAAACCACCCTTGCCCTGCGCCTTTGCGCCGCCTGTACCAACCGCAAGCCCTTTCCGGCTATGGCAGAGCATGAGCCTTTTAATGTTATCTATCAGACCGCAGAGGACGGTTTGGGCGATACCGTCAAGCCGCGCCTTATGGAAGCGGACGCAGACCTTGACCGGGTACTTGTCATTGACGAGGGCAAACAGGAATTGTCCTTATCCGATGAACGCATAGAAAGGGCAATCCGGCAGACCGGGGCGCGTCTTATAATCCTTGACCCCATACAGGCGTATGTAGGCGAAAAAACGGATATGAACAAGGCAAACGAAATACGCCCTATCTTTCGCCGCCTTGCCGAAGTTGCAGAGCGTACCGGGTGTGCCGTTGTGCTTATCGGGCACTTGAACAAAGCTGCCGGAGGTCAGAGCGCATACCGGGGATTAGGCTCTATCGACTTCCGAGCCGCCGCTCGTAGTGTGCTGCTCATAGGGCGCGTGAAACGAGAGCCGAATGTGCGCGTTATCATTCACGACAAATCTTCCCTTGCACCGGAGGGTAAGCCTATGGCGTTTTCGTTGGGCGCGGAAAGCGGCTTTTCATGGATAGGCGAATATGACATTACCGCTGATGAACTGCTGTCCGGCACAGGCGGCAACACCGAAACCAAGACCGAGCAAGCGGAAAGGTTGATACTCGATTTACTTGCAGACGGTAAGGAAATGGCAAGCGAGGATATTGTCAAGGCGGCAGCCGAAGCCGGAATATCCGAAAGAACGGTACAAAATGCCAAGCGCAGCATGGGCGGCATATTGGGCGCAAGGCGCGTTGGAAGTCAATGGTACAACTTCATCAAGAAGAAGCAGCCGCCCGAAACTGCAAAATGAAAGTGCAAAACGCAGAGCCTTTGCACCTTGCACTTTCGCACTTTCACTTTATCAACTCGCCCCATGTTGACCGCATGGGGCTTTTCTCTTGAAAAAATCCTGTTTTGCGTCAATAAATTGCGAAAAGCACTTGACAAAACGCTTCATGGGGCACCGCCAAAGACATTGCCCCGTACATCGACCCCAAGTTTGAAAACAACATCCTACTGACCCAGACCGAACGCCTGACCATGACCGGGCGGCCCAAAGACCCCAAGACGGCCCGGAACAAGAATGTGCTGGTGATCGGCGGCTCCGGCAGCGGCAAGACCCGGTTTTACGTCAAGCCCAACCTCATGCAATGCTTTCCCACTTCCGACTATCCCACCTCATTTGTGGTCACTGACCCGAAGGGTTACAATAATATAGGACAGAGAAAAAGTCACACGGTAAGACGAAAATCTTCTGCCATGTGGCTTTTTCTGTACCCTATACGAATTTCCAGAAAGGAGGAAGCCAATGGAAACCAAGAAAACCAAGTACACAGCCCTCTATGAGCGATTGAGCCGTGACGATGAAATGCAGGGCGAATCCAACAGCATTACCAACCAGAAGAAATATCTGGAAGAGTATGCACGGTCACAGGGATTTAAGAATATCCGCCATTTCACGGACGATGGTTATAGTGGTGTTGATTTCAACCGCCCCGGCTTTCAAGCTCTGATTGCCGCAGTCGAAGCGGGAGAAGTCGATGTTGTCTGCGTAAAGGATATGTCGAGGTTTGGGCGTAACTATCTGAAAGTCGGCTTTTACACGGAAATCATGTTTCCCGAAAAAGGTGTCCGATTTATCGCCATCAACAACGGCGTGGATAGTGCCAATCCAAGCGAGAATGACTTCACTCCGTTTTTGAACATTATGAACGAGTGGTACGCAAAGGACACAAGCAACAAAATCCGTGCTATCTTCCGTTCAAGGATGCAGGACGGAAAACGATGCAGCGGTGCTATCCCTTATGGCTATAAGCGTGACCCAGAGGACAAGAACCATCTGCTGATTGACGAGGAAGCCGCAAAGGTAGTCCGCAGGATATTCCAGATGATTATTGACGGTATGGGGACAAAGGCGATTGCAAACAAGCTGTCCGAGGAAAAGGTGCTGATACCGTCTGCTTATCTGGAACAGTCCGAGCATGGGCAGAGCCGAAACCACAGCTACCATGACCCCTATCGTTGGAACTGTACCGCAGTTGCCTACATTCTTGAAAAGCAGGAATATATGGGGCATACCGTGTTGGGCAAGACCATCTGCGAGAACTTCAAGACCAAGAAGCGAAGAAAAGCTACTCCCGATGAACTCATCATCTTCGAGAATACCCATGAAGCCATTGTCGATGAAGAAACATGGCATCTGGCACAGAAGCTCCGCAGGAAAACAAAGCGTACTCTGGCAAACGGGACTTACTCCCACCGCCTGTCTGGACTGCTTTACTGTTCGGACTGCGGAAAACGCCTGTCCTATGCAAGCCCACATTCACAGCACAGAGCAGACGGAAAAACCTACGATGCAGACAGTAACTTCCGCTGTCCTACCTACAAATCCATGTACGGCGAGTGTACGATGCACTTTATCAAGGCATCCACTCTGGACAGTCTGGTTGATGAAGCTATCCGCAAGGTTGCCGCCTATGTGCTGAAAGATGAACAGGCATTTTTACAGCAAGTCAAAGAGCTTACAAGTGCCAGTCAAGCAGTTATGCAGACCGACAGCAAAAAGGAGCTTGTAACCGCAAAAAAGCGTATTGCAGAACTGGATAATTTCATCAAGAAACTCTACGAGGGCAACGCATCCGGCAAGATACCCGACAGGCAGTTTGAAAAGCTCATGGCTCAGTATGACACCGAGCAACAGGAGCTTGAAGCAAGGGTCGCTGAAATCGAAGCGAAGATCAGCGAACTCCGGCAAGAGGAAGAAAGCGGCGAAATGTTTGTCCGACTGGTAAAGAGATACCGTGACTTTACGGAAATCACACAGACCATGCTCAACGAGTTTGTTGACAAAATCGTTATCTTTGAAGCCACAGGCGGCAGAACGGTCAACCGTAGCCAGAGGATTGATATTTACTTCAATTTCATCGGTCAGTTTGTGGTGGAAGATACCGAAGAAGAAATCCTGTCAAAGCAGGAGGAAGAAAAGCGACTGGCAGAATTTAAAGAGCAGGAACGCAAAGACCGCAGAAATGAGACTGTCCGCAGATACAGACAGCGTAAAAAAGAGAAGCAAGCCGCCGAAGCGGAAGCTGAAAAATCCCGTTGTGCGTAATCATCAAAATATATTTTCAAGGAGGAAAACATTATGGAACTCAATTTTATCAAATGCGGAGACTACTATGTACCCGACATCAAGCTGAAAGAAACGAATATCCGTCTCGGAAAATGGGGGCGAATGAGAAAGGAGTATCTGCGACTGGCACAGCCCATCACTTTCTCCGAAATGGTACTGTCCGAAACGCTCTATGAGCATTGTGCGGAGATTGAGGAAGCCGCCAAGAAGCGACTGGAAATCATCATTCCGCAGCTTGCAAAGGCATACGGCGTGACGGAGCAGTTGAAAGCCGAGAACCAAATCGAATGGGTTCGCCAGATGAACGCTTGTGTTGCACAGGCAGAGGAAACCATCAAGGGCGAATTGATTTACTGCTGAGAAAGGAGGACACTATGGTTTTAGAAGCATTATTCAACGGAGGGATTTACGCAAGCGAGAATGTCGTGCCGAAATCCGACAGTTTCCGACAAGCCACCGAGGAAATCGCCAGAATTATGACTTTCTTCGAGGGCAAGCTACCCCCAGAGGACTACGCCCTGCTTGAAAAGCTCTGCGACAGACACGCAGACGAGGGCAACATCACAAACGAAGTCCAATTCAAATATGGTTTCACTCTGGGCGTTCTGATGATGTGCGAAATCTTCCACAGCCCATTCTTCCCTCATACCGATTAAGGGAAAAATACTGGAAGTCCAGACCTAACAATTTCATACCGTAAGCAAAGCGGCAGATATTTCCTTGTGAAGTCTCTGTCGCTTTTCATTTTCACAATTTCAAGGAGGATTTATCTATGAAAATGTCTATGAACGAAAAGAAAGCCCTGTATGCCTTTGGCTGTCCGAACCGTGAAGCCACCGTTGAACGCTTGCGTTTTGTGGCTGCACTTGCTCCCGATCCTGCGGCAAAGAAGCTGTTCTTTATGCTGTCCGTCAAGTTGGACGATGAAAGTTGCGACAAGTGGTATCGCTGTTTCTTCTACAACATGAGACTGGAAGTGGAACACTTCGCCCACCACAAGTATCGCCCGGACAGTCTCCGTGTTCAGATTAGGGAGAGCGATTATGAGTAAGCTGACAAAATACGAAAAGGAAACAATCGTCCTGTTCAATGAGGGCGAGGACACAGCAGACATTCAGACCTATAACGCCGGATTAAGAACCAGACTGGCGGCGTTCTCCAAGAAGTACCCCGACCTCTGCCGACTGGATAAGACCTATGAGCAAGGCGGTGTGTCCTATGCTCTGGACAAGTCCCGACTGTCTATCCGTCTGCAACCGCCGTACAGTGAGGAACGCAGACGAAAAGCAAGCGAGAACGCCAAGCAAAACGGTTTCGCCAGTCAGACGGAATAATGTAGCGTTTAGGGTTGATATGCGGTCAAAATGTCGGGTCTGCATCCGATGTTTTGACCGCAATTACATACGGGAGTATAAAGTATCGTCCTACCCCAAATATGCGAAAATGAGCGTTTCAGAGAAAATTTCGATTTGATTTTCTTGTTGGTGCGTTGATTTTTTCACATTTGCGTGATATAATATTAGATAAAGCGAAAAGGAGGGCGAAATAATGGCAGTAAGCTATAAAAAACTGTTCCATCTTCTCATAGATAAAGGCATGACTAACGCCGAGCTGATGGAAAAAGGCGGCTTTAGTGCAAACATTATTACCAGATTGAAGCGTGACAACTATGTGGCATTAGATAGCATCGAAAGAATTTGCTATGCCCTCGATTGTGGCGTTGACGATATTCTGGAATTTATACCTGATGAAAAGGAGAACAGAAACAATGATTGATACAAAGAAAGAACAAGAGCGTGACGAGCTGCACCGTGCGATATGGGCAATCGCAGATGAGCTTCGTGGAGCCGTGGACGGTTGGGATTTCAAGAACTATGTCCTTGGCACAATGTTTTACAGATATATCTCCGAAAATCTGACCAATTACATTAACGCCGGAGAACACGATGCCGGTAATACTGAATTTGATTATGCTCAAATGTCCGATGCCGATGCAGAGGAAGCCCGTGAGGGACTGGTTGAAGAAAAGGGCTTTTTCATTCTGCCGTCTGAATTGTTCTGCAATGTAAATCTCAGAGCCGACAATGACGAAAATCTGAATGAAACCTTGGAGCGTGTTTTCAACCATATCGAAGCATCCGCAAAAGGTTCTTCCTCTGAAAGCAGTTTCGCCGGACTGTTCGATGATTTTGATGTAAACAGCAACAAGCTCGGTTCTACCGTTGCAAAGAGAAATGAACGCCTTGCAAAACTTCTGCATGGTGTAGCTGATATGAACCTTGGCGATGTGAAAGACCATGACATTGATGCCTTTGGCGATGCCTACGAATATCTGATGACCATGTACGCATCTGGGGCAGGAAAATCCGGCGGCGAGTTCTTTACCCCTGCTGATGTTTCCGAATTGCTCACCAGACTCGGCACGGTGGGCAAGACTGAAATCAATAAAGTCTATGACCCTGCGTGTGGATCTGGTTCTCTGCTTCTGAAAGCAGAAAAGGTTCTCGGTAAGGATGCCGTCAGAAATGGCTTCTACGGACAGGAAATCAACATCACTACTTACAACCTCTGCCGTATCAATATGTTCCTGCATGATGTTGGTTTTGATAAGTTTGACATTGCTTGCGAAGATACTCTGACCGCACCGCAGCATTGGGACGATGAACCGTTTGAGTTGATTGTTTCCAATCCCCCTTACTCTATCAAGTGGGCGGGCGATGATAACCCTCTGCTGATTAACGACCCTCGTTTCTCTCCGGCTGGTGTTCTCGCACCGAAGTCCAAAGCTGACCTTGCCTTTATCATGCACTCCCTTTCTTGGCTTGCATCCAACGGCACAGCGGCGATTGTCTGCTTCCCTGGCATTATGTATCGTGGTGGTGCGGAGCAGAAAATCAGAAAGTATCTGATTGATAACAACTATATTGACTGTATCATCCAGTTGCCGAGCAATCTGTTCTTTGGAACTTCCATTGCGACTTGCATTATGGTTCTGAAGAAAGGTAAAGCTGACAACAAGACCCTGTTCATTGATGCTTCCAACGAGTGCATTAAGGTTACGAACAACAACAAGCTGACACAGGCAAACATGGACAGAATTGTGGAGACCTTTGCCGCCCGTGCCGAGGAAGAATATTTCTCACATCTGGCAAGTTATGAGGAAATTGCAGGAAACGATTATAACCTTTCCGTCTCCACCTATGTTGAAGCTGAGGACACCAGAGAGAAAATCGACATTGTAAAGCTCAATGCGGAGATTGAACAGATTGTCGCAAGACAGCATATTTTACGAGTTGAAATTGATAAGATTATCGCCGAAATAGAGGGAGGAAAATAAGATGAAAGTATTCTTAGAGAGAAAACGCACAAACATCTCCGCACAAGGAGAATTTGACCCTACCACCAAGACTTTGACTGTTTTTAAGGGTAGTACCCTTTCCGAGAGTATTGCATATACCGAGAAATTTAGAGGTGCTGCTACTATCGAAAAGCATAGAGCTGGCATTGTAGAGAACAATGTTCTGTTGAAAGATGTCGTTTTTAAGAGTGCATCCACAGCCGCAAATTTTGTTACTGGAAGTAGTACCAATGGTCTGACTGCATGGAAAACCTCTGATGGAAAAGCAATCAGAGATTTGGTTAAGGCAGAGAAAGCGGAGGCATAAGTATGACATATTTAGACAAGCTGATTGCCGAGCATTGTCCAGATGGTGTTCCATTCAAAACACTTGGAAAGATTGGAACATTTTACGGCGGTTTGAGTGGCAAATCAAAAGAGGATTTCAAAGACGGAAATGCGAAATTCATTACATACATGAATGTGTTCAGCAATATTTCTTTGCGAGTTGATATGCCGGAAACAGTTAAGATTGCTCCGAATGAAAAGCAGAATACCATTCAGTATGGCGATGTTTTATTTACTGGTTCTTCCGAAACACCTGATGAATGTGGTATGTCCTCGGTGCTTACCGTGCATACAGATGAAAAGCTCTATCTGAATAGCTTTTGTTTCGGATACCGATTTAATGACCCTAACCTTGTTCTGCCGGGATTTTCAAAATATTTATTCCGTTCGGAAGCGTTGAGAAAGCAAATCAAAAAAACAGCAAGTGGCGTAACTCGCTTTAATGTTTCAAAGAAGAAGATGGAAAGCGTGATTATCCCTCTGCCACCTCTTGAGGTGCAGAGTGAAATTGTCCGTATTCTGGACAATTTCACGGAGCTTACAGCGGAGCTTACAGCGGAGCTTACAGCGAGACAAAAACAATATGAATATTATCGCAACTTGCTCTTGACTTTCGATGATGCTGCCGAGACAATTATGACAGACAGACAGACAGACAGACAGACAGACAGACAGACAGACAGACAGACAGACAGACAAGGCTAACTGATCTTCGTCGTGCTGTCAAGTGGTTTGAACTTCAAGAAATTGCAAATTTTCGCAATGGAAAAGGACACGAGAAAGACATTGTTGCAGAGGGTCGATATATCGTTGTTAATTCCAAATTTATATCTACAAGTGGGCAAGTAAAGAAGTTTTCCAATAAACAGATTTGCCCTCTGTTCACGGATGACATTCTGATGGTTATGAGTGACCTACCTAACGGGAGAGCATTGGCGAAATGCTATTTGGTAGAAGCAGATGATAGGTACACCCTTAATCAGCGTATCGGTGCATTGAGCGTAAGAAAACACGATGTTGTCGATACCAAGTATCTGTTCTATATCTTAAATCGAAATGAACAGCTTTTGAGATATGATAACGGAGTTGACCAGACCAACTTGAAGAAAAACGATATTCTCAGCATCCGTATTCCTATTCCTTCAATGGATGTGCAGAAACAAATTGTCGAGGTTCTTGACCGCTTTGATGCTATCTGTAATGATTTGAATATTGGACTGCCTGCTGAAATCGAAGCCAGACAGGTGCAATACGAATACTATCGTGATAAATTGCTAACATTTCAAAAAATGGCAAGTTAATACAAACAGGAGGATGCCGCATGAGCACTTACAACATCATTGCCGCAAGCAATGAGAGTACCGTTGTAGCTGAATATACGCCGGAAAGCTCACGCTCGGACAGTTTCCAGAGTGAAGCGGCTCTTGAAAAGGAATTTATCCGTCTGCTGACCGCACAGGGATATGAGTACCTTACCATCCATGACGAAAACAGTCTAATTGCCAACCTCAGACGGCAGTTGGAGCTTTTGAACGACTACACCTTTACTGACAGCGAGTGGAAGCGTTTCTTCACGGAAACGCTTGCCAACGCCAACGAGGGCATTGTTGAGAAAAGCCGTACCATCCAGACTGACCATGTAAAGGTACTCCGCAGGGATGATGGAACTTCCAAGAATATTCAGCTCATAGACAAAAAGAACATTCACAACAACCGCTTACAGGTTATCAACCAGTACGAGGAAACCGAGGGCAAGCACGATACTCGCTATGATGTGTCTATCCTTGTCAACGGTCTGCCCCTTGTCCATGTGGAACTGAAACGCCGTGGCGTTGCAATCCGTGAAGCCTTTAACCAGATCAAACGCTATCAGCGAGATAGCTTTTGGGCGGCAAGCGGCTTGTATGAGTATGTGCAGATTTTCATTATCTCCAATGGAACGCACACCAAGTATTATTCCAACACCACCCGAAACAGCCACATCAAGGAAATGGGCGAATCTGCAAAACAGAAATCGAAGAAAACAAGCAACAGCTTTGAGTTTACTTCTTTCTGGGCGGACGGCAACAATAAGGTAATTGCAGACCTTATTGATTTTACGAAAACATTCCTTGCCAAGCACACCATTCTGAATGTGCTGACAAAGTATTGTGTTTTCACAACGGAAGAAATTCTGATGGTTATGAGACCGTATCAGATTGCGGCAACCGAGCGTATTCTGAACCGCATTGAGGTTTCGACCAACTACAAGAAGATGGGAACGATTGATGCCGGAGGTTATATCTGGCATACCACAGGAAGCGGAAAAACGCTGACTTCTTTCAAGACCGCACAGCTTGCATCCGCACTTCCTTATGTGGACAAGGTTCTGTTCGTAGTTGATAGAAAAGACCTTGACTATCAGACCATGAAAGAATATGACCGCTTTGAAAAAGGTTCTGCCAACAGCAACGCTTCTACAAGGGTATTGCAGAGACAGCTTGAGGACAGGGACGAAAAAGGCGGCTTCCACCAGTATAAAATCATCATCACGACCATTCAGAAGTTGGACAACTTCGTGACCAAGAACAAGGGGCATGAGGTATTCAACAAACATTGCGTTATCATCTTTGACGAGTGCCACCGCAGCCAGTTTGGAGATATGCACGCTAAGATTGTAAAGGCGTTCAAGAAATATCATCTGTTCGGCTTTACCGGCACACCGATTTTCGCCGCCAATGCAGGAAAAGGAAAGCACATGGAACTGCTGACCACACCGCAGACCTTTGGCGACCAGCTTCACACTTACACCATTGTGGATGCTATCAATGACGGCAATGTTCTTCCTTTCCGTATCGACTATGTGAACACGGTCAAGGAAAAAGAGGACATCAAGGACAAGAATGTATCTGCCATTGATATTGAAAAGGCAATGGGAGCACCGGAGCGTATTCGAGAAATTGTCAAATATACTCTGGAGCATTTCGACCAGAAAACCAAACGCAATAGTTTCTACTCATTGAAAGGCAAACGCATGGCAGGCTTCAATGCCATGTTCGCTGTTAGCTCCATTCCTATGGCAATGAAGTATTACAAGGAGTTCCAGAGACAGATTGCGGAGAGCCACCGTCAGTTTACGATTGCCACGATTTTCAGCTACGCCGCAAACGAGGAAGACCCCGAAGATGTTCTGCAAGAAGAAGGCTTCGATACCGATGCCCTTGACCAGACTTCCCGTGATTTTCTTGAAAGTGCAATCCAAGATTACAATGCTGCGTTCAACACCAACTTTGACACTTCCTCTGATAAGTTCCAGAACTACTACAAGGATTTGTCTATGCGAGTGAAGAACCGTGAAGTGGATCTTCTGATTGTCGTGAATATGTTCCTCACGGGCTTTGATGCCACAACGCTCAATACCTTGTGGGTGGACAAAAATCTGAAAATGCACGGACTGATACAAGCATATTCCAGAACCAACCGTATTCTGAACTCCGTCAAGACCTACGGTAACATTGTATGCTTCCGTGATTTGCAGAAAGCCACCGATGATGCAATCGCCCTCTTTGGCGATAAGAACGCAAGCGGTATTGTTCTTCTAAAGAGCTTCAATGACTACTGGAACGGCTACGAGGACAACAACGGCAAGTATCATCCTGGCTATGTTGATTTGCTTGAAAAGTTGGAAACGGAATATCCTCTCGGTACTCAAATTGTCGGGGAACAGGCAGAGAAAGATTTTATCCGACTGTTCGGCACTATCCTCAGTATGAGAAATATTCTTTCATCCTTTGACCAGTTTGAAGAAATGGACAGTATCGCCGCAAGAGATTTGCAGAATTATCAGAGTATCTACCTTGACCTCTATGATAAGTACCGCAAAAAAGGCGATGCAGAAAAAG
This sequence comes from Faecalibacterium sp. Marseille-P9312, assembly GCF_902497445.1. Lineage (NCBI taxonomy): Bacteria > Bacillati > Bacillota > Clostridia > Eubacteriales > Oscillospiraceae > Faecalibacterium > Faecalibacterium sp. Marseille-P9312. Next base: position 227,995 of record NZ_CABVEW010000002.1, on the reverse strand, counting down.
AAGATATTACGGACGATATTGAGTTTGAAATCGAGCTTATCAAGCAAGTGGAAATCAATATCGACTACATACTGATGTTGGTTGAGAAATACCACGAGGGCAACTGCGAGGATAAAGAAATCCTTGCTTCTATCCGCAAAGCGGTTGATGCAAGTATGCAGCTCCGCAGTAAGAAAGAGCTTATCGAAGCATTTATCAGCCATGTCAATGTTGACACACAGGTTACTACCGACTGGCGTAGATTTGTTCTGGAGCAGGAAGAAACCGACTTGACGGAAATCATCACAAGTGAAAAGTTGAAGCCGGAAGAAACCCGAAAGTTTGTTGCCAATGCGTTCCGTGATGGAGCATTGAAAACAACAGGAACAGAGATTGACAAGCTCATGCCCCCTGTATCACGCTTCGGTGGTGGTGGCAGAGCCAAGAAGAAGCAAGGTGTCATTGAAAAACTGAAAGCGTTCTTTGAAAAATACTTCGGGCTTGGAATTGCAGAGTTCAGAGCCGAGGAACAAGAGCAGTCAGTTGTTTATGAAATCGAGCCTACTTATCAGATGGTAGCCGAAGAACCTGCACCGTATGGAACGAAAGAAAATTAAATAATGACTAAGCCAAAGGCGATCAACCGTAAAAAGTTGGTCGCTTTTGTTTTACCCATTATTGCGAAAGGAGTTGACCCGATGCCCAATGAGAAATTGGAAAAGCTGAAACACGAACAGTATGTTGCGGAGCGAAAGCTGACCGCAGCCAAGCACAAGGAAAAGCGACTGGAAAGCGAAATCAAGCGACTGACCCGAAGCGAGAGAACCCACCGCCTTTGCACCCGTGCCGGAATGTTGGAAACCTTTTTGAGAGAACCGACCATTCTGACGGACGATGATGTGATGGAGCTTTTGACTTTCATCTTCCACAGTGAAGCGGTTCAAAAGAAGCTGACTATGCTGATTGAGAACCGAAAGGAAACGGAGCAACCGAACGGGAGCGAAAAACCCTGTTGAGAAACAGGGCGCAATTATACACCACCTAAAGATGGTGATTGCGTTCTGCCGAAAGCCCCTTGCAGGGAGCTTGATGATTTCCACAAAAGTCTTTTGCTCCAATCATCCAGAGGAAGCTACACTTCCCCTGCGCTGTCTTGCGACAGCTACCCCTTTGTGGACTTGCCGCCGATGAACGATTGCAAGCAATCATTCACCGCCGACAAGTTTATATTTTCACCCCGACCGTGCTGAAAAGTATCGGTCATTTTTTATTGCACCGAGAAAGGAGGTTCAAACAAAAATGCCAGTACCCCATCTAAACATACGAATTGTTCAGAGAAGCAAGGGCAATTCCGCAGTTGCCGGAGCTGCCTACCAAGCCGGAGAAAAACTGTTTTCCGAGTACGACCAGAAACACAAAGACCACCGCAAAAAACAGCATGAGGTTGTTTACACGGAAATCATGTTGCCGACAAATGCTCCACCCGAATATGCAGACCGAGCAACGCTTTGGAACTCTGCCGAGGAAGTGGAGAAGCAATGGAACTCACAGCTTGCAAGGCGTTTCGTTGTTGCCCTGCCGAGAGAAGTGCCGCTTGAAATGTGTCCGCAGATGATGCAGGAATACTGCAATGAGTATTTCGTGTCCAAAGGAATGTGTTGTGATTTTGCAATCCATGACCCAGATCCACCGGGACACAATCCCCATTGCCACATCATGCTGACAATGCGAGCCATTGACGAAAACGGAAAGTGGATGCCCAAGAGCCGAAAGGTTTATGACCTTGACGAGAACGGCGAGCGTATCAAGCTCCCGTCCGGCAGATGGAAAAGCCACAAGGAAGATACCGTTGACTGGAACGAACAGTATCACGCCGAGGAATGGAGACACGGATGGGAAGTCATTCAGAATAAATATCTGGAGCTTGCCGGAAGTGCCGAGCGTGTGGATATGCGTTCTTATGAAAGACAGGGGCTTGATATTATCCCGACTGTCCACATGGGAGCCGCCGTGTCTGCTCTGGAACGCAAGGGCATTGAAACCAACATCGGCAATCTCAACCGAGATATTAAAGCCGCTAACCGCATGATGAACGCTATCCGCAGTACCATCAAAAGTCTGCGAGACTGGATTGCGGATATTGTGTCTGCCACAAAAGAAGCGTTTGCGGAAATGGAAGCCGAAAAGAAAAACGCTTCTCCCGACCTCTCCATTCTGCTTCGTGATTATATGAATCTGCGAAAGGCAGAGCGTAGCGACTGGTCGAGGTACGGACAGCAGAAAGGCACAGCCGATGATTTGAAAGCAGTTTCCAAAGCTCTGATCTATTTGAAAGAACACGAGCTTTTCTCTCTGGAAGATTTGGACACCGCCCTGCAAGGCGTGAACCAGAGAGCCGGAGCAATCAGCAAGGAAATGAAAACCGCATCCGACCGAATGAAAGTCATTACCGCTATTCAGACTGCGGTTGCCGACTGTCAGACCCACAAGGCAGTCCATGACAAGTATATCAAAATCGGTTGGAAAACAAGGCAAGCCGCTTTTGCTGAAAAGCATAAGGATGAACTGACTTCCTACAACAAGGCGTACCGTACTCTGAAAAAGCATGGCGTTGATTTGAATGTCAATCTGGATGCCCTGCAATCCGAGTATGACAAGCTGAAAGCGACCCACACCGAGCTTGCCGGACAGCTTGCTACCGTCAAAGAGGAATTACAGCCGATGAAAGAAATCCGCTACTGGGTGGGCAAAGTCCTCACGCCGGAACAGGCAGAGGTTGAGAAGAAGCCCGAACCGAAGCACTCCCTCAAAGAACGCTTGCAGTATGAGCAGGCAGAAAGCAAAAAGAAGCAGGAGCAGAAAACTCCGCAGCACAAAAAACAGAATATGGAACTCTAACAGGCACTTGCCGTTTTCTCTTGTGAAAATGTCGAGTGCCTTTTTGTTTCCCGAAAGGATGATGCAATGAATGTATTTGAAGCAGTAAAAGGCAATGTTACCACCCGACAGGCGGCAGAGATATACGGCATCCGTGTCAACCGTCACGGCATGGCAGTCTGCCCATTCCACAATGACAAAAATCCGAGCATGAAAGTGGATATGCGTTTCCATTGTTTCGCTTGCCAAGCAGACGGGGATGCAGTTGATTTTGTTTCCAGACTGTTCGGACTGCCAAGCAAAGAAGCCGCTATGAAATTAGCTGACGATTTCGGTATCTGCTATGACAGCAGACAGAAGCCATCCGTCAGACCCAAGATAAGAGAACCTACCCCAGAGCAGAGATACCAACAGGAAGAAAACCGATGCTACAAGGTGCTGACTGATTACTTCCATTCTCTCCGAGCGTGGAAACAGCAGTACGCACCGAAACAGCCGGAGGATGAATGGCATCCCCTGTTCGTGGAAGCCCTGCAAAGAGAAAGCTATATCGAATATCTGCTTGATGTTCTTTTGTATGGCACTCCCGAAGAAAAGAAAGCTCTGGTTGCCGAACAAAGAAAAGAGGTGATGAAACTTGAACAGCGATTTGCAGAACACACCGCCGAGCATGACCGTAGAAGAAGTCAGAGGAAGTCTGGACTTGACCGATAGCGGAGCAATCAAGAACAGCATAAGGAACTGTCTGACCGTCTTTCAGAATGACCCCCATCTGCAAGGTGCTGTCAGGTACAACATTCTCACGGAGCGTATCGACATTGTGAAGCCCCTTTGGTGGAGCAAGCAGACAGCGACCTTGAACGATACGGATTTGAATTATCTCATGCTCTATCTGGAAGATAAATACGGACTAACGAGCGAGAAGAAAATCCAGAAAGCTATTTCCATTGTCGCTGACTGCAATCAGTACCATCCCATCCGTGACTATCTGAACAGTCTGGAATGGGACGGCACGGAACGCATCCGTTACGCTCTGACCCGTTTCCTCGGTGCGGAGGACAGCGAGTACACTTATCAATGCTTGCGACTTTTCATGTTGGGAGCTATCAGCAGAGTGTTCAAGCCCGGATGCAAATTTGAAGTCATGCTCTGCCTTGTTGGTGGGCAAGGTGCAGGAAAGTCCACTTTCTTCCGACTGCTTGCAGTCAAAGACGAATGGTTTTCCGATGACCTAAAGAAGATTGACGATGACAATGTTTACCGCAAGATGCAGGGACATTGGATAATCGAAATGTCGGAAATGATTGCCACAGCCAACGCCAAGAGCATTGAGGATATTAAGTCCTTTATCAGCAGGGCGAAAGAAACCTATAAAGTGCCGTATGAAACCCATCCGGCAGACCGACTTAGGCAATGCGTGTTCGGCGGTTCTTCCAATACGATGGACTTCCTACCGCTTGACCGAAGCGGCAACCGTAGGTTCTTGCCCATCATGGTACACCCCGAAAATGCCGTGGTTCACATTCTGGAAGATGAAGCTGCATCCAGAGCGTTCATTGACCTTATGTGGGCAGAAGCCATGTTCATCTATCAGAATTTCCCTGTAAAGCTGACCTTATCAAAGGATATGGACAAGGAACTGAAAGAACTGCAAAAGCAGTTTATGCCGGAGGACACCAAGGCAGGACTGATACAGTCTTTCCTTGATAATTACAACGGCACACAGGTCTGCTCCAAGCTGATCTATGCAGAAGCTCTGAACCATCCCTTTGACGAGCCGAAGCAATGGGAAATCCGAGAAATCAACGAGATAATGAACAACAGCATTGAGGGATGGACACCATTCTCCAATCCCCGTATCTTTGCCAAGTACGGCAGACAGCGAGGATGGGAACGCACCCCAACGTCCGGCAACGAGCTATCGGCAACAGGCTCAAATCTGCTTGACGGTTTTCGGGAACTGACCGAGGAAGAAGCCCGACAGATGGAACTTCCATTCTGAAAAACTGACCGTGTTGCCGACCCTGTTGCTATCCCGTTGCCGACCCCGTTGCAGGGCTAATCCCTTAAAACCCCTTTGTTTACAGGGAGTTTTCTTCTCTGACAACGAAAGCAACGGAGAAATCAAAGAAAAAAGTAAAAATAGTAAAAGAGCCAGATAGGACTATGTTCGAGGTTTTTTGAAGCCCGTTGCCGGACTTCGTTGCCGACCCTCACACCCTGTCTGGCTTTTTCCATTTCAAGGAGGTATTCAATGGCAAAAGTAAAGAACACAGCAACCACAGCCACCGAGCAGACCGCACCCGTACTTGTCAGAAAGATTGGAAAGACCACCTACATGGTGGGCATCCATTTCAGCCAGACGAGCAAGGAAACAATGGACGATAAGGTGCTACGCCTTATCAAAAACGACATTCGCAACGCCGCTATGTGCGGATAAAACCACCGTCAAGGCTGAATGTGAGTTGTTCATAAAATGTTTGCAAATAAAATGCACATTCTGTCTTGACGAAACGCTTCCGAAAGGTACTCTGGTTCTCGAAACGGGCCAAATGTTCCAGCGGGCAGGCTACCGGGTGAAAATCCTGAACACGATAAACTTTTCCAAGTCCATGAAGTACAACCCCTTTGTCTACATCCACTCGGAAAAAGACGTGCTGAAGCTGGTAAATACCCTTATCGCTAACACCAAGGGCGAGGGTGAAAAATCAGCAGAAGATTTTTGGGTGAAGTCGGAACGGCTGTTCTACACTGCGCTTATCGGCTACATCTGGTATGAGGCCCCGGCAGAAGAAATGAACTTCACCACCCTGCTGGAAATGATAAATGCCAGTGAAGCCCGCGAGGACGACCCGGAGTTTCAAAGCCCAGTGGACCTCATGTTTGAACGGCTGGAACAGAAAGACCCGGACCACTTCGCCGTCCGGCAGTACAAAAAGTTTTTGCTGTCGGCGGGCAAGACCCGTTCTTCCATCCTGATAAGCTGTGGTGCCCGTTTAGCCCCATTTGACATCCGGGAGGTGCGGGAGCTGATGGAGAACGATGAAATGGAGCTGGACACCATCGGGGATGAAAAGACCGTGCTGTTTTTGATTATGAGCGACACGGACACCACCTTCAACTTCATTCTTGCCATGCTCCAAAGCCAGCTTATCAACCTGCTGTGTGACCGTGCGGATGATAAATACGGCGGTCGGCTGCCTGTCCATGTGCGGCTGATTCTGGACGAGTTCGCCAACATCGGGCAGATTCCCAACTTCGACAAGCTGATTGCCACCATCCGCAGCCGGGAAATCTCGGCATCCATCATTTTGCAGAGCCAGTCGCAGCTGAAAGCTATCTACAAGGATGCGGCCGAAATCATTTCAGACAACTGCGATTCTGTTCTCTTTTTGAGTGGGCGGGGCAAGAATGCAAAAGAGATCTCCGATGCGCTGGGGAAAGAGACCATCGACAGTTTCAACACCAGCGAAAACCGGGGTTCTCAAACCTCCCACGGACTGAACTATCAAAAATTAGGAAAGGCGTTGATGTCAGAGGACGAAATCGCAATCATGGACGGCGGCAAATGTATTTTGCAGCTGCGGGGCGTGAGGCCGTTCTTCTCGGAGAAGTTCGACATCACCAAGCACCCGCACTACAAATACCTTGCGGACGCGGACAAAAAGAATACCTTTGAGGTGGACAGGTTCTTATCCACCCTGCGCCGGAAACGGCAGCAGGTAGTCGCACAGGACGAAAGTTTTGACCTGTACGAAATCGACCTGTCGGATGAAGATGCAGCCGCCGAATGAGGCGGCATTTTTTGAAAAAATTTTTGAGTGCCGCAGAACAAGCGGCAGAAAGTGAGGACCTTATGGAATTTTTCAACAGCGCAGTTGATACTTTGCAGACGATTGTGGTCGGTCTGGGCGGTGCCCTGTGTGTCTGGGGTGGCATCAACCTGTTGGAGGGCTATGGACAGGATAACCCCGGCAGCAAGAGCCAGGGCGTGAAGCAGCTGGTCGCGGGCGGCGGCGTTGCCCTGATCGGCGTGACCCTTGTCCCGCTGCTGTCCGGGCTGCTGGGCTAACCTCAACTTATCCGTACATCCACCTTTGAGACCCCACCGCGCTCTCCCGCTCACATGGGAGGGCGCGGGAAAGGAGGTATCTTTGCTTGATTAGTGAGATCATCGAGAAATGGATAAAAGGCATTTTGATAGATGGCATCACGGGCAACCTCTCCGGCCTGTTCGACAATGTGAACGCCAAGGTGGGCGAAATCGCTTCGGACGTTGGTTCTACCCCGCAGGCATGGAACAGCGGCATTTTCAATATGCTGCGCAGTCTTTCCGAAACGGTGGTGCTGCCCATTGCAGCGGCCATCCTTGCCCTTGTGATGTGCCATGAGCTTATCCAGATGATTACCGAAAAGAACAATATGCACGACTTCGATACTTCCATGTTCTTCCGCTGGATTTTCAAGTCTGCCTTTGCCATCCTCATAGTCAGCAACACATGGAATATCGTTATGGGTGTGTTCGATGCCACCCAGAGCGTTGTCAACCAAAGTTCCGGCGTTATCATTGGCGAAACATCCATCCACTTTGACCGCCTGATACCCGGACTGGAATTTCAACTGGAAAGCATGACCATCGGCAGTCTGCTCAGCCTGTGGTTCCAGACCCTTGTGGTGGGCCTGACCATGAACATCCTGTCCATCTGCATCTTCCTTGTGACCTACGGCCGCATGATTGAGATTTACGTTGTGACCGCACTGGGGCCTATCCCGCTGGCGACCATGGGCAGCAGCGAGTGGCGCAGCACCGGGCAGAACTATTTGAAATCGCTTTTGGCGTTAGGCTTCCAAGCGTTCCTGATTATGATTGTCGTGGGCATCTATGCGGTGCTGATACGCAACATTTCAGGTGCAGCGGACATTGCCGGGGCCATCTGGGGCTGCATGGGCTACACCGTGCTACTCTGTTTCTGTCTGTTCAAGACCGGCAGCATCAGCAAGTCGGTGTTTGGTGCCCACTAAGGCCGAGAAAGGAAAAACGTATGGCGTATGTGACCGTTCCCAAAGATTTGACCCATGTAAAATCCAAAGTCTTATTCGGGCTGACCAAGCGGCAGCTGGTCTGCTTCGGCGGTGCGCTCCTCACGGGCGGACCGCTTTATTTTTTGGCCCGGAACTATCTTTCCAACAGTGCAGCGGCGTTGCTGATGATTTTTGCCATGCTGCCGGGGCTGCTGTTCGCTCTGTTCGAGCGGCACGGCCAGCCCCTTGAAGTGGTGATTCAGCAAATGATTCAGTGCTGCTTTATCCGTCCCAAGGAAAGGCCCTATCAGACCAACAATGCTTACGCCGCCCTTGTGCGGCAATACCAAATGGAACAGGAGGTAAAGGCCATTGTCCAGAAAAACGACACCCCGCGAAACCGAAAAGCCCAAAAAGCTCACCCGCGCCCAGAAAAAAGAAATTGATGCCGTTCTCCGCAAGTACAAGGGTGACGGCAAGCCCCGCACGGCACAGGCCACCATCCCGTATGAGGCCATCTACCCGGACGGTGTGTGCCGCATTGACCGACGCACATTCTCCAAGTGCATTGCCTTTGAGGACATCAGTTATCAGCTGGCTCAGCCGGAGACCCGCACCGCCATCTTTGAATATCTGTGCGACCTGTACAACTATGTGGATGCTTCCATCCATGTGCAGCTTTCGTTTTTGAATCGCAAGGTTGACCCGGTGCAGTACGCAAAAAGTTTTGAGATCGCACCGCAGGGGGATGATTTTGACGACATCCGCGCCGAGTACACGGCCATCCTGCAAAAGCAGCTTGCCAGCGGCAACAACGGCATCGTCAAAACGAAATACCTAACCTTCACCATCGAGGCCGACAGTCTGAAAACAGCGCGGGCCCGTCTGACCCGCATTGGCCTTGACCTGCTGGGCTATTTCAAGACCATGGGCTGCGTGGCGCACGTCATGGATGGGCGGGAACGTTTGGAGGTGCTGCACGGCATCTTCCACCCAGACGGCGAACCGTTCCGCTTTGACTGGGACTGGCTGGCACCCTTTGGCCTGTCTACCAAGGATTTTGTGGCCCCGTCCTCCCTCTGTTTCGGTACGGCCAAAACCTTTGGTTTGGGCGGCAAGTATGGAGCTGTGAGCTTTTTACAAATCCTTGCGCCGGAACTTTCGGACGAAATGCTGGCCGACTTCCTCAAAACGGAAAGCGGGATTCTCGTCAATCTCCATGTGCAGGCCATCGACCAGACCGAGGCCATCAAAACCATCAAGCGAAAAATCACAGACCTTGACGCCATGAAGATTCAGGAGCAGAAAAAGGCTGTCCGTTCCGGGTACGACATGGACATCCTCCCCAGCGATCTTGCCACCTACGGCGAGGATGCCAAAAAGCTGCTGAACAAACTGCAAACAAGAAATGAGCGATTGTTCATGCTGACTTTTTTAGTGCTGAACGTGGCCGACACCAAGCAAAAACTGGGCAACGATGTGTTCCAAGCGGCAGGTGTGGCCCAGAAGTACAACTGCTCTCTTGTCCGGCTGGACTACCAGCAGGAGCAGGGCCTTGTGTCCAGTCTGCCGCTGGGCATCAACCAGATAAGGATTCAGCGCAGCCTTACCACCTCCAACGTGGCGGTGTTTGTGCCCTTTGTAACGCAGGAGCTTTTCCAGAGCGGTGCGGCCATGTATTACGGCATCAACGCAAAATCCCACAACATGATCATGCTGGACCGCAAGCAGGCCCGGTGTCCCAACGGCCTAAAGCTGGGCACGCCCGGCAGCGGCAAATCCATGAGCTGCAAGTCTGAAATCGTCAGTGTGTTTTTAACGACTGCTGATGATATTTTTATTTCAGACCCAGAGGCCGAGTACTACCCGCTGGTCAAGCGGCTGCATGGGCAGGTCATCAAACTTTCGCCCACCAGCAAGGACTATGTGAATCCTCTGGACATCAACCTGAATTATTCCGAAGATGACAGCCCGCTGGCCTTGAAGTCGGATTTTGTGCTGTCGTTCTGTGAGCTGGTCATGGGCGGCAAAACAGGTCTGGAAGCGATTGAACGCACCGTGATAGACCGTGCCGTGAAAGCCATCTATCGCCCCTATCTGGCGAATCCCAGCCCGGAGAATATGCCGATTTTGTCTGACCTCCACCAAGCCCTGCTCGACCAGCACTTGCCGGAAGCGGACCGGGTAGCGCAGGCATTGGACTTGTATGTGTCCGGCTCGCTGAATGTGTTTAACCACAAAACGAATGTGGACATCCACAACCGGCTCGTGGCCTTTGACATCAAAGAGTTAGGCAAGCAGTTAAAAAAACTGGGGATGCTCATTATCCAAGACCAGATATGGGGCCGTGTCACCCAGAACCGCAGCCAAGGCCGGGCCACATGGTATTTTGCAGACGAGTTCCACCTTTTGCTGAAAGAGGAACAGACCGCCGCGTACAGTGCCGAGATTTGGAAGCGCTTCCGCAAATGGGGCGGCGTGCCCACAGGTGCCACCCAAAATGTGAAGGACCTTCTTTCTTCCCCGGAGATTGAGAACATTCTGGAAAACAGTGACTTCATCACGCTGCTGAATCAGGCATCCGGCGACCGCAAAATCCTTTCGGAACGGCTGAACCTCTCCGCAGACCAGCAGAAGTACATCGACAATTCGGAACCGGGCGAAGGACTGCTGATTTTTGAAAACGTGGTGCTTCCGTTTTCCAACCCCATCCCGAAAAACACACAGCTCTATAAGATCATGACCACCCGGCTCAGCGAGGTGGTGGAGCTATGAGCTTAACACATTTCAGCTTGTTTTCCGGCATCGGCGGCATCGACCTTGCCGCGGAAGCAGCGGGGTTTACCTCTGTCTGTCAATGCGAGTGGGCGGCATTTCCCGCCGCTGTGCTGGCAAGCCACTGGCCGGAAGTGCCCCGTTTTCAGGACATCACCACTGTAACAAAGGAGGCTTTCTTTGAAAAAACAGGACTTCGCACCGTCACCCTCATTTCAGGCGGCTTCCCGTGCCAACCGTTCTCCACCGCAGGGCGGCAGCGTGGCTTCCACGATGAACGCTATTTGTGGCCCGAAATGCTGCGCGTTATCCGGGAATTGCAGCCCCGTTGGGTGCTTGGAGAAAATGTTGCTGGCTTCCTCCGTATGGGGCTCGACAAAACGCTCATTGACTTGGAGCAGGCAGGTTACGATGTTCGGGTTTTCGTATTACCTGCTGCTGCCGTTGGCGCGTGGCACGAACGGAAACGGGTATTCATCATCGGCTCCGCTGCTTCCCACGCCCCTTGCCAGCGACACCGGGGATGTGGGCAAGGGGCTGGACATCCAAATCTCTGCGAATGGCAGTTACCGCAAGATGAACAAGGATGGCAAGGCGTGGACGGCGCGGCTTTCCCATGTGGTCTACCGAATGACACCCACCACGCTGGAAAAGCCCTACCTCAACCCGGACTGGGTAGAGTGGCTGATGGGTTTCCCGCGCAAATGGACGGACATTCCCTTTGGGCCGAAGAACCCGCCGACATCTCGCGCCTGACCGAAGATGTGCCGAACCGCAGCAAGCGGATGAAAACACTGGGCAATGCAGTTTCGCCGCCGCAGGTGTTCCCGATTCTCAAATACATTGCGGACATTGAAACGGGCCGCTGTCCGATGGGAGGTGAAGAACTTTGAAAGAATTGCAGGCAAAAGCCAAAGTCATCCAGACCATGACCCGTGACGGTCTGGTGGTGGAAAATCAAGCGGACGGCACTGTAGAGAATGTTTCCAGTCGGGAAACGGAACAGGACTACTCCACGGATGCCGAGGGCAAGGCCGAAAAAATTCTGGAACGGGCCGAGGACATCAAGGACGGGCATAAAAATAAAAAGAAAGCGAAAAAGGCAGCAGAAACAGCAGCCACCGCCGAAAGCGAAGATGGTCTGCACCGTTCCGCTGCCCGTCTGGAACTGACCGAGGACGAACGGGCAGACCCGGCGTTGCAGCCGTATATCCAAAAGGCGGGAGCGAAAGCCGACAAACTGGATGCAGCCCGCGCCGCTCTGCCGAAAAAGCGTGTTCCGGTCAAGGGAAAAGTCTACGATGCTGTCAGCGGCAAGGCAAAATCCACCTTGCGTTTTGAGAAGCAGGACAAAGGCCCACCCAGCCTGAAACCAAACCCGGCCAGCCGCCCGCTGTCGGAAGCGTTGCTGTTCGCTCACGGAAAAATCCATGAAGTCGAACACGAAAATGTGGGTGTGGAGGGTGGCCACAAGGGTGAAGAACTGGTGGAGCATCAGACCGCCAAGGTTATCCGCAGCGGCATCCGGCACCACAAGATGAAGCCCTACAAGGCCGTGGAAAAGGCAGAGCGTCAGCTCATGTCTGCCAATGCAGAATACTTTTACCAGAAATCCTTGCGGGACAATCCGCAAATTGCACAGGCGGCCAGCAACCCCATTTCCCGGATGTGGCAGAAACGGCGTATCAAACAGCAGTATGCCAAAGCTGCACGGCAGGCCGGACAAGCCGCCGCGCAGGGTGCAGCCGCCACCGCAGAGAACGGTTTCCGGGTAACGAAGCTGGCGGCCGAGGGCGGCGAACGGGTAGCCGAATTTGCGGCCCGGAACTGGAAAACCATTCTGATCGTGGCGGTGTTCGGTCTGCTGGCTCTGCTCTTGATAACGGGTTTGCAGTCCTGCACCGTGATGGCGGGTACCGCTGGAACCGGCGTGACGGCATCTTCTTATTTTTCCAAGGACAAGGATATGCTGGGTGCAGAGAAGGCTTATGCCAAGCTGGAACAAAAGCTGCAACGGTATCTCGACACCTACGAGGCCACCCACAACTATGACGAGTATCATTTTTATCTGGATGAAATCGAGCATGACCCCTATGTGCTGATCTCGATTTTGTCCGCGCTGCATGACGGCGTGTTCACACTGGCCGAGGTGCAGGGCGAACTTGAAATGCTCTTTGAAAAGCAATACATCCTGACCGAGACCGTGACCATGCAGATACGTTACCGCACAAAAATGATGGTCATTATTGGCCCGTATGGTGTGCCGCAGGTTATCACCTATCAAGAACCGTATGAATACTACATCTGCACGGTCAAGCTGAAGAACAAAGATTTGTCCCACCTACCCGTGGAAGTGCTGACCGAAGAACAGCTCAGTGCCTATTCGCTCTATATGCGCACACTGGGCAACCGGCCGGATTTGTTCGGTAAAGCGCAGTACCCCAATGCGTCCACCATCAAGCAGCCCACCTACTACGATATTCCCCCGGAAGCACTAAAGGATGATAGGTTTGCCGCCATGATGGAGGAAGCCACGAAGTACATCGGCTACCCGTATGTGTGGGGCGGCAGTTCGCCCAGCACCAGCTTTGATTGCAGCGGCTACATTTCGTGGGTGCTGAATCACTCCGGCTGGAACGTGGGCCGCCAGACCGCACAGGGCCTTTACAACCTCTGTACTCCTGTTTCGGCCGCACAGGTCAAACCGGGCGACCTTGTGTTTTTCAAGGGAACCTACGATACCCCCGGCGTGAGCCATTGCGGTATCTATGTAGGCAATTCCATCATGCTGCACTGCGGCGACCCGATCTCTTACACAAACCTCAACTCGAAATATTGGCAAGAACATTTTTACAGCTATGGGCGTTTACCGTGACGCCAGAAAGGATTTTGTATGGCAAAAAGACTTTCCCGCATTGAGCGCGACATTGAACGGCTCAAAGAAAAAATCTCTGAATACCAGCAGCAGTTGAAAGAACTGGAAGCTGCAAAGACCGAACAGGAAAACTTGCAGATCATTCAGCTGGTGCGCAGCATGAATATGAAGCCGGACGAGTTCGCGGCCTTCCTGCGCAGCGGTGCGCTGAATGCTGCACCCACCGCCACACCGTACCACAAACAGGAGGATGCCGCCAATGAAACCTGATTGGAACCGCCGTTTTGCAGCTGGGCTGCTGGCTATCCTGCTCTGCCTCTGCTCCTTTTCCATGCCCGCTTTTGCAAGCGGCTCTGACCCTGCCCCGGAACCTCTGCCGGAGATTATCGAAGAAGAACCCACCACGGGCGGCATGGAGCCGGAGGGTGTGCCCATCACGCCCAAGGGCAATGCAACACTGGTGGATGATTTCTATGGCGACAAGCAGCTTATCACTGTGACCACCAAGGCCGGGAATTATTTTTACATTCTCATTGACCGTGCCAACGAGGACAAAGAGACCTCTGTTCACTTCCTGAACCAAGTGGACGATGCCGACTTGCTGGCCCTGCTGGATGAAGAGCCGCAGGCCGCCGAAGTCTGCACCTGCACCGTGAAGTGTGATGTCGGGGATGTCAATGAAAACTGCCCCTTGTGTGAAAAGAGCCTGCGCAACTGCACGGCCCCGGAAGCTGTGAAAACTGACACTGAAACGCCAGAGGAAAAACCGAAGTCCAGCATGGGCAGTCTGATTGTCCTGCTGGTGCTGGCTCTGGCGGGCGTCGGCGCGGCACTCTATTATTTCAAGTTCCGCAAGCCCAAGGCCGATACCACCGGGCACGATGATCTGGACGAGTACGATTTTGGCGAGGACGAGGATGCAGACGAGGAACCGGCTGAAATTGAGAGTTCTAATGATATTTCCCAATAATCTTTCTCTTATCATAAAGGAACCGGGTCCACCCATTGTCGAGCAGACCCGGTTCTCATTTTTCAAAATCGTGAGAATTGGGATTGTACCAGCGAGAATCGTTCAAAAGAACAAGATTTCCTCTTTCTTTGCGCTCTCCCTCATAAATCGCGTGGCAATTAGGGCAGGTAAAGAAAAATCTATAATGGTTTGAACTACTCAGCGTTTCATACTCTCCTTGCATTTGTGAGCCGCAGAACTTGCACGTTTGAAACATTTTATCCCCCTGCCTTTATATCACTGATTGCTGCCTGTAACATTGCTGCCGCAACAGCAGCGGCAATATCTTTTACCGTATCCAATGCCAAAGGCAATCCCTTTTCCTTTATAACTTTTAGGGTTTTATTCCACACGGTGTCATTCTTTATTTTGTCTAGGAACTCATGTCCTTCCCAAGTTAGTCTGCCTACATAAAAAGCATACAATCTATCATCTGCATAACGCGACACATAGGAAGATACCAATTGCGCATCATGTAAAAGACTACAATGATATGCAACCACTTCTGGTGTATAATCGTTCAATCCCAAATCGTGATATGATAAAGCCCTGTCTGTGTATTTTTCCTCTATTGCAAAAAGAATTTTTCGGATTAGCACCATATCTCTTTCCATTGTATCACCCCTTTTTTAATCATTATACCACATATTTCATCTACATAAAAGGATGGTGTTCTATATGAATTTAGTTATTGCCGAAAAGCCCAGTGTGGCCCGCAGCATCGCCGCCGTGATCGGGGCCACTGAAAAGCAAAACGGCTATTGGCAGGGCGGCGGGTATCTGGTCAGCTGGTGCATCGGGCATCTGGTGTCCTTTGCCGAGGCGGGCCAGTACGATGAAAAATACTGTAAGTGGCGGTATGAGGATTTGCCCATCCTGCCCCAGCCGTGGCAGTTCATCGTCCCGGACGAGAAGAAACAGCAGTTTGAAATTGTCCGCGCTCTGCTCAACCGCCCGGATGTGGACAGTGTGACCGCCGCGACCGATGCAGGCCGGGAGGGAGAACTGATTTTCCGTTTCGTCTACCAACTAGCCGGCTGCACAAAACCCGTGAAGCGGCTCTGGATTTCCAGCATGGAGGATGCCGCTATCCGGGAGGGTTTTGCAAACCTGCGCCCGGATTCGGATTATGATGCTCTGTATCAATCGGCCCTCTGCCGTGCAAAGGCGGATTGGCTGGTGGGTATCAATGCTACGCGACTGTTTTCGGTGCTGTACCACAAGACCCTGACCGTGGGCCGGGTGCAGACCCCGACACTGAAAATGCTGGTGGACCGGGATGCAAAAATTCTGCGCTTCCAAAAAGAAAAGTATTACACGGTCGGCATCCAGTCCGGCAGCTTGAAAGCGGACAGTGGGCGCATTGCCAGCATGGACGAGGCCAACACTTTGAAAGCTACTTGTGCCGGAACATCTGCCATCTGTACTTCTATCAAGCGTGAGAGAAAGGCAGAACAGCCGCCTAAGCTCTATGACCTGACGGCCTTGCAGCGGGAGGCAAACCGTCTGTTCGGTTTCACAGCCAAGCAGACCCTTGATTACGCCCAGCAGCTTTACGAAAAGAAACTGCTGACCTATCCCCGCACGGACAGCCAATATCTGACCGAGGATATGGGCCAGACGGCACAACATCTTGTGTCTGACCTGCTGGGACTGCTGTCCTTTGCCCAAGGGCTTGACTTGACCCCGGAAGTGGGCCGGGTGCTGAACAGTAAAAAGGTATCGGACCACCACGCCATCCTTCCCACAGCCGAATTTGTAAAACAGGGCTTCACCGGCCTTGCGGAAAGTGAGTGCAAGCTGATGAACCTTGTCTGCTCCAAACTGCTCTGCGCGATAGCCGCGCCCCATGAGTACGAAACTGTGACTGCTGTGTTCTCCTGCGCCGGGAACGAGTTCACCGCCAAGGGAAAGACGGTGCTTGTTCCCGGTTGGAAAGAGATCGACCAGAGGTTCCGCTCCACCCTGAAAGCAGATACCGAGGAAGAAGTGCTGAACACCCTGCCGGAACTGGCCGAGGGACAAAGTTATTCTGTTGTATCTGATATTTCGGAACATTTCACGTCCCCGCCGAAAGCCTACACGGAAGATACACTCCTGTCAGCAATGGAGCGGGCAGGGTCCGAGGATATGCCGGAGGAAGCGGAACGTAAGGGGCTGGGCACTCCGGCCACCCGTGCCGCGATTCTGGAAAAACTGGTGCAAATGGGCTTTGTGCAGCGCAAGGGCAAGCAGCTTGTCCCCACCAAGGACGGCATCAATCTGGCGGTGGTTCTGCCGGAAAGCCTGACCTCTCCCGCTCTGACTGCTGAATGGGAAAACCGTCTGACCGAGATTGCCAAGGGCAATGCAGACCCGGACGAGTTCATGGCCGAAATTGAAGCGCAGGTGCGTCAGCTGGTCAAGACCTACTCCTGTATCAGCGCGGACAAACAAAACCTGTTCCAGTCGGAACGGGTTGTCATCGGCAAGTGTCCCCGGTGTGGTGAAAACATCTACGAGGGCAAGAAAAACTTCTACTGCGGAAATCGTGGCTGTCAATTCGTAATGTGGAAGAACGACCGCTTCTTTGAGCAGCGAAAAAAGGCGTTCACCCCAAAGATCGCCGCCGCTCTGCTCAAAAACGGCAAGGCAAAGATAAAGGGTCTCTACTCCGAGAAAACAGGAAAAACCTATGATGCAACGGTGCTTCTGGCAGATACGGGAAGCAAGTACGTCAATTACCGAATTGCGACAGATTCTATAATGTGATAGAATAAACTTAACTAACGGAACTTTGCAGGGGGATGCCGTAATGAAATTCACAGATAGATGTCCAGCTACTTGGAAAGAGCTACAGGATGATGTTGCGTTGCTTCTAAATCAATCGGGATATCGAGCAGTTAGCCCTTGTACAATTGATACCGTTCGTGGCAAAGTGGAAGTTGACGTTTTGGTCGAATCTCCTGACGAACTAGTTAAAAGAATTGTGTGTGAATGTAAATTCTGGAATTCTTCAGTTCCAAAAGAAAAAGTGCACGCATTCAGAACGGTTGTACAAGATTCTGGTGCATCATTGGGTCTTTTGATTTCACAAGCCGGCTTCCAATCCGGCGCGATTGAGGCTGCAAATCTTTCAAATGTACGCTTGATGACGTGGAATGAATTTACAGATATAATTGCCG
This sequence comes from Faecalibacterium sp. Marseille-P9312, assembly GCF_902497445.1. Taxonomy (NCBI): domain Bacteria; kingdom Bacillati; phylum Bacillota; class Clostridia; order Eubacteriales; family Oscillospiraceae; genus Faecalibacterium; species Faecalibacterium sp. Marseille-P9312. The sequence continues at coordinate 210,294 of NZ_CABVEW010000002.1, read as the reverse complement.
ACAAATGGACATTAACGCGATTAAAGCAGCTCAAAAAGGAATCTGTTCCATTGTCTGAATATACCAGCCCTCTTCATTTTCCATTTGATGACTTAAAAGATGAAGATGTCGGACGCTATCTAAAGGCTTGTGATAAATACAGGCCTTTGCGTACTACCTGTTGGGAAATTACTAGAAAAGATTTGAAAGAAAATGATTCTCTAACAGATTTTTGGTATAAGGGGTCGGAGTTCACAACAATCGAAAGCTATCTAAATTTTCTTTCAGATCAAGTAACAGCAGGTCTAAAAGAATTTGGCGAAATTCTTACAAATTCCAATATCACAATTCCACCTGAACGGCTCGAAAAGTCGTATGGGTATATTTATATGTCCCTTTAACAGATTTCGGATAAGTTCATAATAAAATTACGAGGGCCGGTTATGGTAAGGTGAAGCATTCATTTTGCCATAACCGGCTCTCTCTATCCGTAGGATAGGGACAGTTCTTTGAAAGGAGCGTGCGATAATGAGCGAACTATTTTCCATCCAGCTGCAAAATCGGCAGCAGCAAGGCAGGGATGGCGTCTGGCTGGACCTGCCTACCACAACCGAACAGGTACAAGCGGCCCTGCGGCAAATCGGCATTTCGTCCGATAATCCGCAGGGCCTTTTCATTTCCGGCTATTTTGCCGAGGAAGAAAAGCGTTTTGCCATCCCCTACAACATGGTGCTGGCATCCAATGTGGACGAACTGAACTTTCTGGCATCACGACTGGAAACACTCTCTACCGGGGAACGCGCAGAACTGAACGCCGCCTTGCAAGCCCCGCAGAGTGAGCTTTTCAGCATCGGGAGAATCACCGACTTTCCCGAAAACGTGGACTACTATGTGCATCTGCCGGATGTGCACGGGCCTGCCCAGCTAGGAGATTACTACCTGAATCGCTCCGGCATGGTGGATATGCCGGAAGAATGGAAAGGCGGCATCGACACGGCACAGTTTGGCCGGTATGTGGCTCAGCAGGAACAGGGTGCGTTCACCCAGTACGGCTACCTTGTCAAAAGCGGGGACGAGTGGCAGAAAGTCCACGAGGGCCAGCCCGTGCCGGAGGAATACCGGGTGCTGTCCTTTCCCACGCCGGAAGTTCTGCGGGATGCGGCCAACATCCCGCCGCCTGTTCAGCCTGAAACGGAACCGCAGAAAGTTATCCCCATCATCCTGAACGGCAAAGACAGCGCGGAACGGATGAAAGAAATTACGGACCGGCTGGAAACAGGGATTCAAGAGCTGTTCGACAGCGACCGCTACAAAGCCTACCTCACCACGATGGCGAAATTCCACAATTACAGCTTCAACAACACCTTGCTGATCGCCATACAAGGCGGGCAGCTGGTGGCGGGCTTCAACAAGTGGAAAGACACATTCCACCGCACCGTAAAGAAAGGCGAAAAAGGCATCAAAATCCTTGCTCCTGCGCCGTACAAGGTCAAGCAGAAGATGGAAAAGCTGGACGAACAGGGCAAGCCGATTCTGGACAAGGACGGCAAGCCGCTGACGGAAGAAAAAACGGTGCAGATTCCGGCCTTTAAGGTGGTTTCCGTGTTCGATGTCAGCCAGACCGAGGGCGAACCGCTGCCATCTATCGCAGTGAATGAACTGTCCGGCAGCGTGCAGGACTATCAAGATTTTTTCAAAGCGTTGGAGCAAGCTTCCCCGGTGCCCATCGGGTTTGAGGACATCGAGGGCGGGGCGCACGGGTACTTTCATCTGCTCGACAACCGCATTGCCATCCAAGAGGGCATGAGCCAGTTACAGACCATCAAGACGGCTATCCATGAAATTGCCCACGCCAAACTTCACGCCATCGACCCCACCGACCCGGAACAGACCAACCGCCCGGACAGCCGCACCCGCGAGGTGCAGGCCGAAAGCGTAGCTTATGCAGTCTGCCAGCACTACGGGCTGGACACATCCGAGTATTCCTTTGGTTATGTGGCCGGGTGGAGTTCGGGCCGGGAACTGGCCGAGTTGAAAGCCTCTCTGGAAATTATCCGCAATACGGCCCATGAACTGATCTCCGCACTGGACGAACATCTGGCAGAGCTGCGCCAGCAGCGGGAAACAGAACTTTCCACTGCACAGGAGGCTGCATTTGCGCTGGACAACGGCAATACGCTGTTCATCCAGACCTGCGATTCCGGCTATGACTACACCCTGTATGGCCCGGATAATAAGGCTCTGGACGGCGGGCAGTTGGACGCACCCGGTCTGACCCTGCCGGATGCCGGGCAGGAAGCGCTTAATCTGTTGGGGCAGACAGCCGCAGTGTCGGAAGTCCTGTTGGGCGACAAGCTGGCGGCGTTCCAAGAGGCGGCGGAAAAGGCCAACGAAATTCCCGCACCCGTTAAAATTCCAGACCCCGCCGCAGAACCTACGGTCACAATTCTTTGGAGCGAAAGTGACAAGCTGCAGGACGGCGAAATCATGCCGCTGTCCGTGGCAAACCGCGTCTTTGAAGAACTGGACACCGCCCAGCACACGGACCGGGAAAAGGACGGCTACACGGGCGGCTGGTACGACAAGACCGCATTCCGTATTGATTTTACCATGAACGGCCAACCCGACAACTACGAGGGACGGCAGGATTTTGGTGACGGAGAGGGTTCTTTGGTTCAGCATATCCAGAACTACCACGAATACTACGCCAAGGACGAGAACTGGAAAAACTTCGTGCTGCACAACAAAGGCCCGGAAGCGTGGGAACAAGACAAGGCAGAGCGGGAAATGGTGCTGACCGAGTTTATCCCGTACCTCAAACAACATTGCAATCTTTCGGCCATGGAGCAGGCAGCCACCGCCGCTTTGCGGGAGGGACAGAACATTTCGCCGGAACAGGCTGCCTATTACAACACTGTTGTGGCCTATGTGCAGGACTGCCGCCCGCTGCTCAACCAAGGCCAGTATAACTTGCCGGAACCGCCCAAGCTGGCCGACTTTGACCAGACCTTGCAGGACTATAAGGCACAGGTACAGGCCGAGATCGAGCAGGAAGCGGCTGCTGCCGGAATGACCGTAGAGGAATACGCGGCGGCAGGCTTTGAAGCACCGCAGCAGGACAGCTTTTCCATCTACCAGCTGCGCAATGAAGATTCCACCCGCGATTACCGTTTTGAGCCCTACGACCGCCTGCAGGCTGCCGGTTTGACCGTGGACAAGGCCAACTATACGGAAGTATACGCCGCGCCGCTGACTGCTGGCACCACGTTGGATGACATCTACCGCACATTCAATGTGGACTATCCGGCAAATTTCAAGGGACACTCGCTGTCTGTTTCGGATGTGGTGGTGCTGCACCAGAATGGGCAGGACACCGCCCACTACTGCGACAGCGTAGGTTTTCAACAGGTACCGGAGTTCTTGAGGGAAAATCCGCTGCGCACCGCAGAGCTTTCCACCGAACAGAACGAAAACATGATTGACGGTGTGCTGAACAATGCGCCCTCTTTAGGTGAGTTTGAAGCCAAAGCAAAGGCCGGAGAACAAATTTCTCTGACGGACCTTGCCGCCGCAGTCAAGGCCGAAGAAAAGGCACCGAAAGCCAAGAAGTCCCACACGGCCAAGCCGAAAAAGCCATCCATCCGGGCACAGCTGGATGCCGCAAAAAAGGAGCAGAGCAAGCAAACGCCGCCACGGGAAAAGGCAAAGGAATTGGAGGTGTAAACCGTGCAAAAGTTTGAAAATTTGGATGTGATTGCTGCGCTGGAAGCTATTATGCACCAGAACACCGCATACTATCAGAGCGATTTTGCCTATGACATCAAGATGCTGCGGGAGGCCGCCCGCAGCGACCAGCCGGAAGATAAGCTGCTGTTGTGGCTGTCCCGGCCTTCTGGAACATTCTGCTTCCGGGAACGGGACGTGCTGCTCAAAGACACGCAAGCCTACAACACATGGAAATTCTGCGGCGAACAGACCCATGACAGGATTCTTGCCTATGCGGTGGAGTTGACCGGTGCGGCCAACGGAACCGTGCAAGGCAATCTGTATGAACTGGACTACCAGCAGCATTTCCAGCCTATCCGGGATGCCGCTCTGCCCGTGGGCGCCAATCGCCTGATCTACGAAAGCGGGATGCGGGAGATTGGCCCGAAAGAGCATTTCGACAGCCGCCCGGATAAATATTTCGGGGAGTTCGTGCGGCATGAAATGCAGACCCGTGACCCGGAACTTCTGCAAACGGCCATCCGGCAGGAGCAGCGCAGTCGGGAATCTGCACAGCCCGGTGATTTCAAAGAACACCTTGCGGCATTGCACACCGGGCTGATCGAGGCCGAGGCCCAGCGCATTGCGGCAGACATGAAACGGCTGGCTGCTCCCAACAGCCCGGACAAGAATCATTTTATGGTGGAGGTATCGCCCTATTTTACCAAACTGGCATCCAGCCGGGACACGGACCAGCTGCTTGCCATGCTGCCGTACAAATCCATGCACCTTTCCAGCGTGAAAGACCGTTTCGGCATCTATGCGCTGGTTGACAAAAAGGAGAACCGGGACAGGGGCATCCGCAAGCCCCGTGCTTCCGTCCGCAAGCAGCTTTCCGAAACAAAACAGGCCGCCAGCCCGAAAAAGGCAGCGGCCCGCAGCAAACAACATGAAATGGAGGTCTGACCATGAATTTCAGCGTAGAAGAAGAAAATTTGATTTGTATGTACCACACTTCTGACCGCCACCGGACGATGGCGCGGATGCTGGCCGCCCTGCCGGATATGGATACGGAAATGCGGCGGCTGGCGAATGGCACCATTGCAAAATTGGAGCACATGACTGATGCCGACTTTGACGGACAGAGGTTTGATTTTACGAATGAATAATACCGCTAGCTCGACAACCGCACATTATTTTTAATCAAAGTAATGTGTCGTTGTCAACACAGAAATAGCCGGACACGGTGGCCCTGTGGCTGCTGTGTCCGGCTGTTTTTATTTTCGAGGGTGTTCTTTAGCTAATTGTTTTTCTTCCTCTTTCCATTTTTTTGTCGTTTCTAAGAACCACATTCGCTGTCTGGGGTTTGCCAGTCTCCGCATAGTAGTGATTTCATCCATGATTCCCTGTCCCCATTTAACATCAATCAAACCTATACGGTGATAAGTTATTTCGCTTGTGCATCGTTCAATCTTGGCATGACCTTCATTCTCTGGTAACAACGTATATGGATATTGTAGTCGTGCAATCGTTTGAGAATCTTTTGTCTTTGGATTGCTTTCGTCCCAACATAACAAGATAAATTGTCCACTGTTAAATCGAAATACATACGATAGGAGTAGCCCCTCCATGGATTCGATTTCCAGTTCTTTTCTTGGAAAGATTTTTCCAGTTGAATAATTGATAAATTCAACCATACTATTTGATAGAAAGACAGGCTTTTCTGCCCATTGTAGTTTTAGATTTCCAAAGAAGTAATCTGGAACAGGTGATGTGTTTACAGCCAGCCCTGCCAAAATAGATACATTTGAAAGCGGTGTAGCAAGAGTTTCATTTAATAAAAACTCCCGGACATCTTTTGTGAAAAACGATGTGTCTCCATGATGCGAACGCAAATCATTAAAGGCATATTTTAATAGTACCTTTTGAAGCAAAACATAGTTGTATTGAAAATCCAATATTGCATCTTCACTATAATCTACAACAAAATACTGTTCAATAAACTCCCGTGCATAATTGTCAATATATGAAAGTTTTTGATTGTTACACACGGAACATACATCTTTCACAACAGGGTCTGATGCATACGCTTTTCCTCTCGCATTATCTATGGTTGCAAAACATTCTGGAAATAAATCCAGTACGCTACTAGAAATAATATGCTCTTTAGTATAATCTGATCGTTCTCCACAGTATGCACAACTCATATATCCCCCTGATTTGGTAATTTCACTTCTTACTATCCTTTTCCTCTGGCAGTTCGGCGGCATCTGCTACAATGTCAGTTACAAGCTGCTGGAAGTCAACCGCATTCTTTTCCGTGATAACGGGTTTGCCGGTTTCCGCTTCAAGAGCCTGCCGCGCAATGCCGGCCACCTTGCCGCCGCGTTTGGCAACCTGCTTGTTTTCTTCAAAGGTCTGCGGCTTTGCAGTCTTGGAAATATCCGTAGTGGAGGCTTCGGCCAGCATGGTCAGAACAAGCTCTAAATCGGTCATATTGTCACGGAGATTTTCTTTTGTCAGACCTTTCAGCCGCTTATACTGCCCTGTGGTCATACCAGACCATGCACGGGAGATTTCATCGGTCAGAATGGCGTACTCCCTGCCTTTTTGCACTCCGCGCTTCTTCCATTCATCTGTCAGTTCGTTGCGGATGCGGATTGCCAAAAGCCGCTGGTGAATCCATTCTTCGGAGTAGCCTTTTTTCAAATAGGTATCAAGTGCGCGGTCGATGGCCTGTTCCGGGTCGATGGTTTCCTCGATGCGTTCCTTGCCTACCATTGCCAGCCATGCCTTGAACGGCTCAGCTTTTGGAGACGGAATAGACTGGATAATGCGTAGGAGCTGTTCAGTGTTAGCAACATCCGTCTTGTACCGTTTTCCATCAGAGGATAACATTTTCAGTTGTACGATTTTTTCGTACAACTCATTTGCTCCCTCAGTTTTCAGCTTACGTTTCAGGTCGCTCCAATATCGCCGTGGATTTGCTGTTCCAGTTAAAACAGAAATAACATCAATAATTGAAAAATACCATTCTTCCTTTTCTGCATCCCATGCAGTACGGATTTTCTGATCTTCAAAAAGCTGGATAGAGCTATTGTCTTTCACTTCTGCCATAGAGGGTTCCTCGCTTTCGTTGTCTGGTTCTATTTTACATGATTTCGGGTGGAAACGCCACCCAGTCTAAGCGTTTGTAGTTCAAAAATCCAACCAATATTTTGTGCAAATTTACCGTTCCTGCATCTGCTCCTTTCCCGGTGTTGTCCGCAGGATGCCATCCACATTCTGCTTGATGATACCATACTCCTGCATCTGGCGTTTGGCTTCGACGTACTGCCGCTGCAACTGGTCTTTCTGCTCGGCCAGCTGCTTATACTCGGCTTTCAGGGCGTAGAGATCGGGCAGCTTTTGGAGGCCCTGATTTTTCAGTGCCTTGGCCGCCGCTTCGTAGAGAATCAGAGCACCTTCGTGCTTGCGCCGGAACTGCTTTTTATCAGCGGCCCGCTGATATTCCTGCACCAGTGGGCGCAGTTCCTTACAGGTGGTGACATCCTTTATCAGTACGGCCATTTCTGCAAGCCGGCGTTCGGCTGCTTTCAGCGCAGCGGCAGCCTCGGTGTTGGCGGCGGTGATCTTGGCCACCCGGCTTTCCAAATCCGGGTAACTATCAATTTTATGCTCCGTCAGGAAGTTCAGCGTCCGGGCAGCCTGTTTCAGATTGTGGAGTTTTGCCCACTTCTCATACCTTGCGGACTGCTGGGCCTTGATGCTGTTCTCCAAATCAATCCGCAGCGAAATTTTGCGGTTTTCTTTGGGCTTCCGCTCCGCAAACCGCCCTTTGATGCGCTCGGTGATAGCTTCCTCGGCGTAGGTTTCACCCAGCGTTTTGCAGCGGGTGAACCGTTCCTGTCCGGGCGCGCGGAACGAAACATACTTGCCACGCTTGACCTCGTAGCCCTGCTCCTGCAGGAGCCGCAGAAAATCGTCAAAATCCTTGGCCTGCGGGATGGCTGCATCTATGGCGATTTTCAGCTTCGCCTTCCAGCTCGTGCCCTTGCGGTGTGCATCCCACTCGGCATAGCTTTTGCCCCGGTCTTGACCGGGCATCACCACAGACAGACCATGTTCCTTGCACAGCCGGTCGCTTGTGCGCCGGATGTAGGCATAACTCTGTCGGTTGGAAACATACTTTCGTTGGTTCACCATGTCCACGGCACAAAAGATGACGTGGTTATGGATGTGCCCCTTGTCAATATGCGTGGTCAGCACATACGGGTATTTGCCTTGCAGGACTTCATCTGCAAGCTGCCGGCCAATCTCGTGGGCCTGCTCCGGCGTGGTTTCGCCCGGCGCAAAAGACTGTATCAGGTGGTGGGCCAGATTGTTGCCTTTCTGCATGGCTTGTGATAGCAGCAGTTCAAATTCGATGTCGGCGGTTTCATAGGAGCAGGCAAAGGAGGACACCAGCATTTTTTCATCCGTCTTGGCTGGATTCTCGATGTAGTCCAGTGCCTTTTTCAGCGTTGACTTGATAGGATGTATCTTTGTAACTGCCATATCTGTGCCAGCGCTCCTTTGATGTCCGCAACATCTTGTGTGTACAGCGGCCCCATGCTGTTCAGCCGCCGTGCGATCTGATTGACGTTGACACCAATCTTCTGCAATTCGGCGGTCTGCGCCCGGATGTCGGTGGTGTCGATGTGGACAACATAACCATCTATCAGCATCTTCCGGGCGTATGCAGAAAAGTTCCGGGTATGCAGCAGAGCCATCTTCTGCCGGATAAGTTCCTGTTCCTCCGGCGTCACGGGAACCCGCAGGACAATTTTTCGGGTTCGGTTCGTCATAGTTTCACCTCGTTTCTTGGGGGTCTGGGGTACTCCCCAGCAAGCATTTTTGCCGGGAGTGGCTACACTCCCTATGCTTGCTACGTTACCTTTCCCCACTACTATGACACCACAACACCCCCGTTTTGCCCGCAAAATGCAAAAAAATAAGAGGACGCTTTTGCATCCTCTCAATGACCGTGCATGACAATCAGACACACACGGGCTCTTTTTCCTGTTCATGGATTCGTAAGGCACCGTCAATGGCACCTTCTACGATGGGTAAGTATTCTTCCGGGCAAAGCTGCAGCTTGTGGCTGACCCGCTGACGTTCCGCACTTTCTTCCCGCATGAGTTCCGGGTTGAAGTACCGCTCCACGGGCAGACCACATATTTTTATCAGCTGAATCACCACCGGCAGGCTGGGCAGCGTGCCTTCGTTTTCGATGTTCGCAAGATACCGGCTGTCACAATGTATCATGTCAGCCAGCGCACTGCGGGAAAGTTGTTTTGCCTTTCGAGCTGCCTTGACATCCGCTCCGAACGTTTCAAAGCCGGGACAGTCCTCAATTTTCGCCATTCTGCATCACCCATATACATTTTATAGTTCATGAGCGATTGGCGAAATGTTGCTATATCCGTTCTGTCTACATTTTATAATTCATATTTTGATACTACTATCATTCACTTGATTATACATAATCCTTTGCAGTAGTTGTCAAAGCGAACACAAGAATATAAACACGAACGCTTCCTTTCCTGCCAAGATCAAAATAACATACAGCATCCAGAAGTTCATTCCAACGATATGTAGAGAGTTAAAATGCCACTTGTTTGAGTAACAGTAAAGCTTAAATTCTAGGTAAACTGCTCTATTTTTTTTTCGTCTTTATTCTAAAGGATTTATTTGATTCTCTTTTAATAAAGCAATCCATGCTTGGATTGCTTCCACCAGTACATACTGCTGACGCAAAACAGCCATACCTGTTGCGGGAATACTGGGTTCATTTTCTTTTTTCTGTATATTATATTCCAGATAGGATTTTAAGGTACTAATATTTTCCTCAATTTCTGCTATACACGATTTTTGTTTTTCAGGTGGCAAGGAATCCAAATTCACAATAACTGCGTTGAAGTCTAGAAAAATGTTAATAGGTTTTTCAGAAATCTCAAACATGAGCCGTTCAAATTCTGCTTCTCCGGCATCCGTCAGGGAATAAATCACTTTTTCTGGCATCTTCCCTTCTTTTACGATTTCGCCTCGGATTAGCCCCTTTTCTTCTAACTGAATGGCTTTTTTATAAATGGATGGAGTGCTGATTTTTACCCATTTGGATATGTTTCTATATTCTACCAACTTTTGAATATCGTAGGCACTCATTGGCTCCTTTTTCAATATTCCCAATACAATTAAATCTATGGTTGCCATGTGGAATCACGTCCTTTCGCTATGTTTTCTGAATAAAAGAACACCGTCAAATTCACTATAAAATATAGTATTGTATTTTATACTTTTTGTCAAGATAAATTGCCTCACCTCTTGACATATACTATAAATTATAGTACTATTATTTATACTGTGCAGCACTATGGCCTACACTACTGTAAATTATACCTGAAGAGACGAAAGGAGTTTTAACAATGAATGAACGCAACAACAAACTTGAGCTTTTGGGCAGTGCGCCTATCCCCAAAGCTCTGATGGCTCTCGGCATACCGATTATGATTGGGATGTTGATCAATGCACTCTATAATCTGGTGGATGCCTATTTTGTGGCTGGTTTGGGAAAAAGTCAAATGGGTGCTATTTCTATCGTATTTCCGTTGGGACAAGTTGTGGTTGGTTTAGGTCTTATGTTCGGTAACGGAGCCGCATCCTATCTGTCAAGACTATTAGGACGCGGAGATAAAGATACCGCCGATAAAGTGGCAAGCACCGCACTGTATAGCAGTATTCTGATTGGTGCTATTATCATTCTACTTTCTACGATTTTCCTTAAACCAATTTTGGTGATGGTGGGAGCGACGGAAACAATTATGCCGTATGCCTCGACATACGCAAGAATTTATGTGCTGTCCTGTATTTTCAATGTGTTTAATGTAACAATGAACAATATTGTAAGTAGCGAGGGTGCAGCAAAAACGACCATGTGTGCCTTGCTATTGGGAGCCGTATTGAACATCGGATTAGACCCTCTTTTCATTTATATTTTGGACATGGGAGTAGAAGGTGCAGCAATCGCCACAGCAATTTCGCAAATGGTATCCACGCTTGTTTATCTCACCTATGTTCTTCGCAAAAAAAGCGTATTTACGTTCAGCATAAAAGAGTTTTCTCCTACGAGGCAAATGATGGCGGAAATTTTAAAAATTGGAGTTCCCACTTTGGTGTTCCAACTGCTGACAAGTCTTTCGATTGCGCTAATTAACCGCGCGTCCAGCAATTATGGCGATTCGGTCATTGCAGGTATGGGGGCGGTTACGCGAATTACTTCTATGGGAACTCTTGTTGTTTTTGGATTTCTGAAAGGGTTCCAGCCTATTGCTGGATTCAGCTATGGGGCAAAGAAGTTTGATCGCTTGCGCGAAGCAATCAAAACCTCAATCATTTGGTCTACAAGTTTCTGCTTAGTCGTAGGTTTGGTGATGGCTGTTTTTTCTATGCAGATTATCTCTCAATTTACTAAGGGAGATACTCAAATGATTTTAGTGGGTCAAAAATCACTGTTTGCAAATGGGATCACATTCATTCTTTTTGGTTTCTACACGGTTTACTCCTCTTTGTTCCTTGCCTTGGGTAAAGGTGCGGCAGGTTTCTTTTTGGGAGCATGTAGACAAGGTGTCTGCTTTGTTCCTGTCATTTTGCTGCTGCCTATGGTATGGGGAATGAACGGAATCCTATATGCCCAACCCATCGCAGATGTGATTTCCGTAGTAATCACTGTATTTATGGCGTTACACCTTCATCGGGAATTGTCTATGGCTGAAAAACAGGTTATGTCCAATTCGGAAATGTAAAGAGGCGAAGAAAAAACGTCAGCTTGCTATACGGTAGTAAAAGAAGAAAACTAAGCACAGAGGAAGATAAGATGAAGATAGAATGGATTTTATGTCCCTTTTGTGGAAGCAAAACGCGGTTGAAAATTCGCAATGATACAATACTGGATAATTTTCCGTTATATTGTCCTAAATGCAAACATGAAACCCTGATTGCGGTAAGAAAACTAAATTTATCTATCATCCAAGAGCCAGACGCACAGACGCAGAGCCGGTAATGCACAAGGTGAATTCACTTGTGATTATCGGTTCTTTTTTTCAGTATATGATGAGAACCTGCCCCGACTAAGGGGAAATAAAAAAGCCGTTGGTTTGAGCAGGTAATTTTATGCGCTCATTTTGAACCAGCGGCTTTTGAGAAAATCAAGGCCGCCGGTTCTTTTTGCTTATCAAAGCGTTCCATCGTCCGTATGGCGGCCACTAGGAGGATGCCGCTATGCGCCTGATATTCTATCGAACGCCTAGCTTTGAACTGTCAAAAAAAGCCTTGCTCCCGCACAGGGTCAGCAGGGCTTTTACTATGTACTATACGATGTAGCTGCTGCGCGTTTCGTGCTGTCATTATGCCCAGTTGGCCGTTTTCGGTCTGCTGGGCTTTTCTATTGCCGCCTGAAAAGCTGCCTGTTTCAAAAATATTTTTGGAAATTTTCAAAAAAGCGGGCAGAATCGGGTGTTTCAGGTGTCATATTAGCGGAAAGGGAAAAATCCACCCGACATCCCCACGGAAAGGGGGTGAGAAGATGGAAGCTATCCCTCGCAACGATGGCGAACAGTACCGATTCGATGCGTTCTGCAAAGCGGTGCTGCGAAATGAGGCCCGGAACTATCACCGAAATAAGAAACGTCTGCTTGACCGTGAAAAGTCATTCAGCGTTCTTTCGTTGGAAGAACTGGGGCAGCTCACGAGTGTAGACCATTATCCAAGTGAAGAATTTGTATTTTCATCCTACGGCTGTGATCTGCACATCGACAATGAACTTGTTGCCAATGCGTTTGCCACTCTGCCAAAGCAGGAACAAAGCATTTTGATTCTGTTTTGCGTTCTGGAACTGGGCGATGGCGAGATTGGCGACCTCATGGGAATGTCCCGGAGTGCTGTACAGCGCCACCGGACAAAAACGCTGAACGAGCTGCAAAAAAAGCTAAAGGCGCACTTGCCGGAGGGAGGTTAGGCGTAAATGAACTCCTATGAACACACGAGCAGAGAGTTTTTACCGCTCTCGGTGATTCGCTCTGCCTGCGCTGGGGACACCGATGCAGTTGAACAGGTTTTGCGACATTACAGAGGTTATATCAACAAGCTCTGTACAGGCATTCTCTATGACAAGCACGGTCAGCCTCATGTGTGCATAGACGAGTACATGAAACGCCATCTGGAAATCAAACTGATTTCTTCTATTATAACCAAAACCGAAACGGTCTGACCCTTTCCACGTTTCGGGACTGCACCTTGAAAAATATGCCCGCAGGACAATGGCGGTGCATCATAGGGCAAACGGATACGTTGCTGTCTGTATCGAGCCGGACGGCGGGTGCGCCACGATGCTTTTCTCTGAAAAGTGGAGCGATTTCCACCACGCCGCAATGCAAGCGCGGCTGCTTGCGGGCCATGACATATAGGCAGGCTGATACTCCCTTACCGTCAAAGTCCGAGCGTTCAGAGCGTCGCAGGCAATGAGTAGGGCTGCATGAGGAATGCAGGGGTGAGATTCCCGTGGGCTGCTGCCAGCAGCCATCCGTTGGCTCATTTTTTGATTTTTAAGAAAGGGGATTTTTACGATGCAAGCGAAAAAGACAAACCCTGAAAAAACAAAAAATCCAGAGATGCTTACTCTGGATTCGACTTATCGTATTGGCAATCGCTCCTTTATCGTTGAGCCGGTGTTCAAAGAAGAAAGCTCCCAGACCTTAGGAGAAGTTCTTCTCCGGCTGATGAAATCCGAAAGCGAAAAATTATAATGACCTTTCGGGAGGCAGCGGACAGAGAAAGCGGATCGTGTTATAATATAGGTATACAAGTGAATTTGCTATTCGACTGTCCCAAGAAAGGAGCGAGTATGAAACAGTCGAGTAACAAGAAATCCCGTGAAGTAACCGCTTTTCTCTATGAGCGTCTTTCCCGTGATGATAATTTGGAAGGCGAGAGTTACAGCATCGGCAACCAAAAGAAACTGCTCACCAAGGTTGCAAAGGAAAAAGGCTATACCAATCTGGTTCACTTTCTGGATGATGGCATTTCCGGCGTGACCATGAACCGTCCCGGTTTCGTTGAAATGATGCAGCAGCTTGAACAAGGGAAAGCCTCCGCTGTGTTCGTCAAAGACCTTTCCCGTCTGGGCCGAAACTATATCGAGGTCGGGCGGCTGACAGAAGAATTTTTCCCAGACCATGACATCCGACTTGTTGCCGTTTCGGACAACATCGACACGGCCGAGGGCGAAAACGAACTGGCACCCATCCGAAACCTGTTCAATGAGTGGTATGCCCGCGACATCAGCAAGAAACGCCGTATCAGTAATAAAATCAAAGGCAACTCCGGCGAACCGATGGGACTTCCTCCCTATGGGTATATCAAGGACCCGAACAATCCCAAGCATTGGGTCATTGACGAAGAAGCTGCACAAGTTGTCCGGCGCATTTTTGATATGACGTTGGAGGGCTTTGGCACGGAACAGATTGCCACCCAGTTTGAAAAGGAAGGCATCCTGACGCCGCAGGCCTACTGGATTCAGAAAGGCATCGGCCGTCCCGGAAGGAGCAAGATTCGTCCAGCCACCAAGTGGAATGGCTCCACGATTACCCATCTTCTGTACCAGCAGGAGTATTGTGGTGATGTTCTGAACTTCAAAACCTACTCCAAGTCCTACAAGAACAAGAAGCGGATTCATAACGACCCGGAAAATTGGGTGGTGTTCCAAGATGTTCACGAACCCATTATTGAACGTGCCGTGTTTGAGCAGGTACAGCAGAAGCGTGGAAAGATGCGCAAACGCCGTACCAGCAACGGAGAACACAATATGTTCTCCGGCCTACTTGTCTGCGCAGACTGCGGCTGCAATCTGCACTTTCACTTCAATCAGGGCAACCCGGAAATCAAGTATTTCAACTGCTCCAACTACAAGGGCAACCGTGGTACCTGCCAATCCACCCATTACATCCGTGTAGACTTTCTGGAAGAAGTGGTGCTGGGCGAAATTCGGCGGCTGACCAAGTTTGCCAGCCTCTATGAGGACGACTTTTTGAAGGCTGTTATCGGGCACTCCCAGCAGGCGGACGAAGCCGACCGCAAGCTGAAAGAGAAAGAGTTGAAAGCACTCCTTGCCCGTGATGAAGAACTGGACGGCCTCTTTGAGCGCATCTATGAGGACAATGTTTCCGGCAAAATCTCTGACGAACGCTTTTCCAGAATGTCCCGGAGATATGAGGACGAGCAAAAGGAGCTGACCGAGAAAATCAAACAGCTCCGCTCCGAAATCGAAAAGCAGAGCAGCCGCACCATGACAACGGATATGTTTATCAGTCTGGTTCGCAAGTACACCAGAGCAAAAAAGCTGACACCCCGGATGCTGAATGAACTGGTGGAAAAAATCGAAGTGTTCAATGCAGAAAAGGTCAACGGTGTATGGGAGCAGCGGCTCCGCATTCACTACAACTGCGTGGGCACCATCGAGATTCCAAGCGCACTTCCTTTACCGACACCCGATGTATCGGTGAATACAAGAAAAGGCGTAGTTGTGAACTACGCCCCCTGTGATGTCGCTATTTAGCAAATAAAAAAATGACGAATGTTCTTTGACAGCTAAATGCTGTAAGAACATTCGTCATGGTGCGGATAAGAGGACTTGAACCTCCACCGAGTTGCCCCGATTAGAACCTGAATCTAACGCGTCTGCCAATTCCGCCATATCCGCATATTCTGTTTTGTTCGCTGCCGTTCGGCTCGGAACGATAGTTATTATACCACGGAAAACGGGAAAGTCAAGCTTTTTTTCAAAAAAGTTTTTGCATTCTTTTCCGCATATTTTATCTTGCGTCCCTGCGCACAAAAACACAGACATCTGCCCCGGTGATGCCTGCTTCCGGGGCAGATGTCTGCCAGACCACGCTTTTTCTTTTGCAGTTTTTCCTGAATTTTCTCAGATGCCCCAGAACAGCCAGAGGCTCCCTGCCCCCACGAGAACTGCCGCCAGTGTGAAGGGTACGCCGATGCGCAGGAAGTCCCGGGTGCGGACAGTCTCGCCGTTCTTGCGGAGAATGCCGATGGCCGCGATGTTGGCCGACGCGCCGATGGGGGTCAGGTTGCCGCCCAGCGTCGCGCCGGTAAGCAGGCCGAAGTAGAACAGCTCCGGCTCAATGCCCGCGCCGCCGTTCATGAGGGCGGCGACGCCCTGCACCACCGGCAGCATAGCCGCCACATAGGGGATGTTGTCGATGAAGGCCGACAGCCCTACCGACGCGGCCACCAGCAGCAGATAAAGATGCAGCGGCTCGTCTCCGGCTGCGGAGTGGAACAGCTGCGCCGCCGCATCGATGACGCCCGCCCTGCTCACTCCTTCCAGCAGAATAAAGAGGCTGAAGAGCAGCAGCAGGGTGTCATAGTCCAGCGCCCGGAACGTCTCGGCCAGCGGCTTCAGGGAGCGGCTGCGCCAGCAGGCGCGGGCGGCACCGAAGAGGCACAGTCCCATGCAGACGAGCCCGCTGCGCAAGGTGTAGAGCAGATGCAGCACGCCGCCAGAGGGCTCGGGCAGGAAGGACGCCGCGATGAGCAGCCCCACCGTCAGCAGAAGAAGCGCCGTGGGGACATCGTCCTCCACCTCCGTTTCCACCGTGACATGGACGGGCTGGCGCTGGTCCCGGAACAGCCAGAACAGCACCCCCAGCGAGGCCAGCGCTCCCAGCTCCACGCTCCAAAAGATGCCGGGCCGGCCCTCCATCCAGAAGAAATCGAAGAAATTCATCCCCGCAAAGCCGCCCAGCAGGATGCTCGTGGTGTCTCCCACCAGCGTTGCCGCGCCCTGCAGATTGGATGATACCGCAATGGCGATGAGCACCGGCACCGGCGATAGCTTCAGCCGCCGGGCGATGGCAAGCCCTACCGGAGCCACCATAAGCACGGTGGCCACATTGTCCACAAAGGCACTGATGAACCCCGCCAGCAGCGCCAGCACCGACACGGCCCACCGGACATCCGGCACATGGGCAATGAGCTCTTCGGCCAGCCGAGCGGGCATCTTGCTCTGGATAAAAAGAAAGACCGTACCCATCATTCCCGCCATCATCAGCAGGACATTGAAGTCTACGGCCCGGGCGGCGTCCGCCAGCGTGAAATCATACACGCCCAGCTTCCCCAGCAGCAGGAACGCCCCGGCGCCGCCCAGCGCGACCCAGGGGCGGTACTGCTGCACCGCCAGCATCAAAATATAAAACAGGACAAACAGGCTCAGCGCCAGTGTCATTTCGTCTCCTCCGCAGGTTCCAGAGGCTTTGCGTCTTCTTCTATCATCCGATAGCCCACGCCAAGCTCGTTGAGGATATAAGTATTGCTGCCCGGGCGGCTGCCCAGCTTTTTGCGGATATTGGCCATATTCACCTGCAGCTTCTTGGTGCTGCTGGCGTCCGTGTCGCCCCAGATGGCCCGGACGATGGCCGCATAGGTCATCACGCGCCCGGCGTGCTCGGACAGGAAAGCCACGATGTTGTACTCCGTCTGGGTCAGGCGCACCTCCTGCCCGTCCACGAACACCTTGCGGCGCTCGTAGTTGATGGTGAGGCCCTGTGCGCTGAACACCCCGCCGGGCAGACTGCCGCCGCCATAGCGGTTCACCCGCAGCGCAGCCCGCACCCGGGCCAGCAGCTCACCGGTACCGAAGGGCTTGGTGATATAGTCGTTGGCACCGAGGTCGAGGGCCTCGATCTTATCCTGCTCGGTGGTGCGGGCCGACAGGACGATGATGGGGGTCAGATACTTCTGCCGGATGGAGCGGATGGCGTCCAGACCGTCCCGGTCGGGCAGACCGAGGTCCAGGATGACGAGGTCCGGGTTATAGGAGATGAACATGGTCATGCCCATCACGCAGGTCTGGGCCACCAGCGCCTGATAGCCGTTGGTCTCCAGCAGGGTCTGGATGAAGCTGCAGATGTTCGCCTCATCCTCGATGATAAGTACCTTGAATTTATTATTGCTCATCCTCTGTTTCCTCCGTATCCACTTCTTCGGTCTCCAGCCAGAACCGGATGGTCGTACCCTCGCCGGGCGTGCTCTCGGCCTTTATCTCGCCGCCGTGGGCTTTGATGATGGCCGCGCACACCGACAGCCCGATGCCCATGCCGTGCTTGCCGCCCGACGAGGTATCCTGCGTCAAGGTCGTGCCGGTGAAGAGGGTCTTGAGCCGCTCTTTCGGGATGCCGCAGCCGTTGTCAATGACTTCAAACACCGCCCGCTGCCCCAGCGTGAACACCCGCAGCGTCAGGCAGGTCATCCCCTTGGCGTGGAGCACCGCGTTTTCTAAAAGGTTCGTCAGCACCTGCTGGATGAGCATGGAGTCCATCGGGATGACGATGAAGTCATCCGGAAGCTTTACTTCCACCGGTACGCCGGGGTGGAGCTTCTGGAACCGCACCAGCACCGTATCCACCAGCTCTTCCAGCACGGTGGGCGTCTTCTGGATGGCGACGCCGTCGGCGTCGATGCGGGTGACGGAGAGCAGATTTTCCACCATCCGGTTGAGCCACTGGGCGTCGGCACAGGCCTCGGAAAGGAGCTTTATCTTCTGCTCCCGGCCCAGCGAGTCGTAGTTGTCGATGACCGTAGAGCAGGACCCGTAGATGGACGTCAGCGGGGTGCGCAGGTCGTGGGAGACAGCCCGCAGGAGGTTGGCCCGCATTTTCTCTGTCTCGCTCTCCATCCGCAGCTGCTCCTGCTTTTTGATGCGGGTGGTCAGGGTGCTCGTCATAAAGGAGACCACCAGCATCACCACGCCGGAGAAGATGTTCTCCGGGATGGTGAAGTTGAAGGCAAAGTAGGGCGTGCGGAACGCGAAGTTGACCGCCAGCACGCTGATGACAGAACCGGCCACGCCCCACCAGTAGCCGTCGGTGTACATGGAAACAAAAAACACCGCCAGCAGGAACACCATCGAGGCCACACCGTCGATGCGGCCGCTGATGAACTGGATGAGCGTCACACAGGCGAACGCCCCGATGAGCGCCGCCAAAAGTACCCAGACGTCCTTTTTCCGGAGCATCTGCTTCATTTGCTGTCCCTCCCGATCTATATTCGGTTACACTGTAAAAGTATACCACAAATAAATTAAAGATACAGCAAAGGGTGGGTATTTTTCCATGGTTTCAAAGGGTTGACAAACGTGCATTCCTGGCTCACAATAGAATCATCTTCTTTATCGTAATAAAGGAAAGGGAAAGAATATGCTGTATTTTGAGAACGACTACTGCGAGGGTGCGCATCCCGCCATCCTGCAGAAGCTGACGGAAACGAACTTCGAGAAGGTGTCCGGCTACGGCACCGACCCCTACTGCGCCAGCGCAAAAGAGAAGATCCGCGCCGCCTGCGCCTGCCCCGCGGCAGACGTCTTCTTCATCTCCGGCGGCACCCAGGCCAACTCCATCGTCATCGCCTCCACGCTCCGCCGCTGGGAGGGCGTCATCGCCGCCGCCACCGGCCATGTGGCCGGTCATGAGGCGGGTGCCATCGAGTTCACCGGCCACAAGGTCATCGGCCTGCCCCAGAAGAACGGCAAGCTGGATGCCGCCACGGTGGAGGATTTCTGCAAGACCTTCTACGCCGACTCGAACCACGACCACATGGTCTTCCCCGGCATGGTGTATATCTCCCACCCCACCGAATACGGCACCCTGTACAGCAAGGCTGAGCTGGAGGCCCTGTCCGCCGTCTGCCACACCTACCATATGCCCCTCTTCGTGGACGGCGCACGTCTGGGTTATGCGCTGGTGAGCGAAGGCACCGATGTGACCCTGGCCGACCTCGCCAGGCTCACCGACGTCTTCTACATCGGCGGCACCAAGGTGGGCGCACTCTGCGGCGAGGCCGTGGTCTTCCCCCACGGCGCACCGGCCCACTTCATGACCATGGTCAAGCAGCAGGGCGCTCTGCTGGCCAAAGGCCGCCTCATGGGCATCCAGTTCGACGTCCTCTTCACCGACGACCTCTACACCCGCATCAGCCGCAACGCCATCGAGACGGCCAACGCCCTCAAGAAGGGCCTCGCCGCCAAGGGCTACCGCTTCTTTATGGACTCCCCCACCAACCAGCTCTTCGTCGTGCTGGAAAACACCCAGCTGGCCGCGCTGGAAGGCAAGGCAAAGTTCGGCTTCTGGGAGAAGTTCGACGACAGCCACACCGTCGTCCGCATCGCCACCAGCTGGGCTACTAAGATGGAAGAGATCGAGCAGCTCATCGCTCTGATGTAACTGCCAAAACTTTTCCCTCCATTTTATGCGAAACGACGGTTGCTTTTGGGGCGTCAGTATGCTATCTTTGAAAGAAACATGAGTGGAAGGAAGGTTTTCTCTATGGGCTTTTTTGACAGGCTCTTCGGCGGCAGGGCAAAGACTGCGGAAGAGACGCGGTTCCCCGGTGAAAAGATGGTCGTCAAAGCCCCCATGGACGGCATCGTTCTCCCGCTGGAACAGCTCCCGGACGAGACGTTCGCCGCAGCCATCCTCGGCCCGGGCTGCGGCATCGAGCCCACCGGCAGCACGGTCTACGCTCCCTTCGACGGGAAGGTCACTTCCATCGTCTCCACCCTCCACGCTGTGGGGCTGGAAAGCACCGAGGGCATCGAGCTGCTCATCCACATCGGGATAGACACCATCGCCCTGCGAGGCAGCGGCTTCACCCCGCTGGTCAGGGAAGGACAGGCTGTCAAAGCCGGAACGCCCCTGCTGAACGTGGACCTCGACGCCATCCGCGCCGCCGGGCTCTCCACCGAGAGCGCCGTCATCGTGACCAACGCCGACGACCTGCCAAAGCTCCATATCATCGCGGGCGGCATCGTCTCCACCGGCACGCCGCTGTTCAAATTCGAGTAAGATACAAAAAAGACATCTGCCGTCGGCAGATGTCTTTTTTGTTATGCTCATGCTTTTTCGGGCTTATACTGCAGGACCCGCTCGGAGACGAGGCCGTTGAAGAACTGGATGAAGGGTCCGAGGCAGAACGCGCAGATGAGGGTGCCCAGACCCACAAGACCGCCCAGGAGCCAGCAGAGCAGGGCGCAGAAGGCGTCGGTGAAGACGCGGCAGCCGAAGTACTGGAAGTGCGTGTAGTCCCGCAGACCCAGCGAGAGGTAATCGTAGGGCGCGATGCCGAGGTCAGCTGTCTGGTAGAGAGACGCGCCCAGCGCCGTCACAAGGACGGCCAGCACCACCCACACCAGCTGTTCCGGCAGGGACGCTGCCGGGCCAAAGGCCGCGGCAATGGGCTCGTAGAAGAAGGTTATGATGAACCCCATGCCGATGCCGTTGACGAAGGTGCCAAGGCCGATGTACTTGCGCCCGAACCAGAATTCCAGCGCAAAGAAGAGGATGTTGGTGGCGACGTTCTGCACGCCCAGCGAGATGCCCAGCAGCTCGGCAAGGCGCATATTCAGCGCGCTGATGGAGTCGTTGCCGAGATGGGATTGCTTGAAGAGGGCGATGCCCAGACCAATAATGACAATGCCCACCACCATGCCCACGATGCGGCGGGTGGTCGGCTTTTGGGTGGTCGAAGTGCTCATGAAACGGCCTCCTGATCTATTTTTCTCTATTATAACGCGGCAGGAGGGTCAGCGCAATCAATATTGCACAATGATCTGTTTCATTGTGGAAAACTCATCGTCTCAGGTCTTCTTCCAACCGGGCCTTGTCCAGCCCCTCGCCGATGACGATGAGCACCTGCTGTCCCTGCGGGATGGGGGCCGCTGTCAGACCGTCGGCGGCAGCATTCAGCTCGTACCACCGGCCATCATCCTCCACGAAGCCTTTCACACGGAGGACATTTCCGCAGGCGGGGTCGGTGAAGAGGGACGGGATGTTCTTTTCCAGCTGAGCACGGGGCAGACCCAGCTCGAGGAAGTAAGCCGAGGTGAAAGCATCGTGCGCGTCGAAGTGGAGCTTTTCGCAGCTGGCCTGCCGATAGCCGCACTTTGCGATGCGGGCCATGTCGTCGGCCGTCAGATCGGCCCAGTCCTTCGCAATGATCTCCTCCGGGCCGAACTTCCGGGAGCACTTGCAGGCTTCCAGCGCACGGGCCAGATGGGCTTCTGCCCCCTGCTTCTGCGCCTCAGAGGCCAACTGACAGCGGCTCAGGAGGACGCTGCCCGCCCATGCACTCTCGGAAGCGAGGATATATTCTGCCTGCGGGGAAAGTTCTTCCGGCAGAAGGGCATCCACGATGGCGATGACATTGCCCAGCTGATACCAGCGGTCCAGCGGCTCGTCCCGCAGCACGTCAAAGAACTCGTCCACGTCAAAGATGCCGCTGGGCTCCACGATGACCCTCTCCAAGCCCCGCATGGCCATGGAGATGAGCTTTGTCCGCATCCGGCGCTGGTGGGTGTCGCAGTCGCAGCCGCCGCTGATGGTCTCCAGCTCCACGCCCCGGGCCTCGAGGTCCTGCAGGAGCATGGCGTCCACGTTCACCGCGCCGAAGTCGTTTTCCAGCACACAGACTTTGACGCCCTGCCCGGCCCACCATGCCGCGTATCTGCGCAGAAAGGTGGTCTTCCCTGCCCCGAGAAATCCTGTGATAAGGTCTACCTGTACCATATTCCGTCCCTCCGTCGGTTTCTTTTTCCGCTGTCAGTATAAGCGAACGAGGCCGGATTGTCAAACGCAAGAAACGGCCCTTTCCCGGTCTGGGAAAGGGCCGTTCCGCCGCAATGCTGGGAGTTCCTTACAGAAATTCGACGCTGCCGTCCTCGATGTGGTACATCGCACCGACGACCCGCAGGCCCGTTTCCTCCTTGATGTCATGGATGCACAGGCTCTTTTCGATCTCCTGCACACTGTGCCGGACATTGAGACAGCTGGCCTTGTAGGGGTCTGTTTCATCCCCGATGGCCTTCTTGATCTCGTCCGTGATGTAGCGGATATAGCCGGAGGGCTCGTGGTGGATGGCGGCATCCACCGCACCGCAGTGGGTGTGGCCCAGCACCACCACCAGCCGACAGCCCAGATGGCCGGCAGCGTACTCGATGCTGCCCAGCTGGTGGTCATCGATGATGTTGCCCGCCAGCCGGATGACGAACAGCTCACCGATGCCCGCCGAGAAGATGTTCTCCGGGATGACCCGGGAGTCCGAACAGGTGACGATGATGGCGTAGGGCGACTGGCCCTTCGCCCAGGTGGACATCCGGATACGGCGGGAAATATCGCCGCTCCCGTTTTCCGCGTTCAGGTATTTCAGATTGCCCGCCGCCAGCTTGTAGATGGCATCGGCCGCGGTGCAGACTGGGGTCTCACGCATTGCAGCAGCCTCCTTGGGAAAAAGTGGTAAAAAGTATCCTGCAAAAATGCCCGGCCGTCCAACGAAGGGCAGCCGGGCGGGAACTCAGTTTATCAGAAGTGGATGACGCCGAGGATCAGACCAGCGACGAGGCAGACGATGGAAACGCCCCACTGCCAGCCGAAGCAGTACTTGATGTGGTCCTTGATCTCGACACCGGCCAGACCGATGCCCAGATAGGTAGCGGGAGCCACCGGGCTGATGAAGGTAGCGCAGTTGCGGCAGACGACCATTGCGATGGCGATGTGAGCCGGGTTGACGCCGAACTGGTTGCCAACGCTGACCAGAACGGGCAGCAGGCCGTAGAAGTAGGAGTCGGTATCGAACAGCAGAGCCAGAGGCACGCTCAGGATGCCGATGATGATGGGCAGGAAACGGCCCAGAGATGCCGGGATGAAGCTTGCCATGACGACTGCCATCTTCTCCATGATGCCGCTCTTGCTCAGGACACCGAGGAAGACACCGGCACACAGAATGGTGGATGCCATGCTCAGACCAGCGGAAGCGTGGCTCTTGATGATGGAGTTGTGCAGCTTCTTGCCGCGGTAGTTGACCAGAATGCCCAGAGCGCAGCCGACCATGAAGACGTAGTAAGAGGGGAAGATGTCCAGAACCAGCACGATGATGACGGCCAGAGTCAGGATGACGTTGAAGATGAAGTTCTGGGGACGAGCCAGAGCCTCATCCTTCTTGCCGTCGTCGGAGTCGTCGTACTTGCCGGCGTCCTCAGCAACGATGGCATCGCCGAGCTTTGCGATGCGCTTCTTCTCCTGCAGGCCCCAGAAGATGGCGGTGCCGACAGCCAGCACCAGGCCGACGATCTGCATGGGCATGAGCTGGAACCACAGGTCGTTGGGCTCCATCTCGATGACGTTTGCGGCGCGCATGGTGGGGCCGCCCCAGGGCATCAGGTTCATGACGCCCATTGCGGTGACGCAGATGAGCAGCAGGGTCTCACGGCGCATGTGCAGGCGCTTGTAGACGGGCAGCATGGCGGGGATGGTGATGAGGAAGGTGGAAGCGCCGCCGCCGTCCAGATGGCCGATGATGGCGATGAGGCAGGTCATCAGAGCAACGCCGACGACGTTGTTGCCGACCTTCTTCATCAGCGCGCCGATGATCTTGTCGAACATGCCTGCATCGGTCATGACGCCGAAGAACAGGACGGAGAAGATGAACAGGACAGCCGTACCGTGGACGCCCTTGACGCCCTCCTTGATAAAGCCAGCCATTTCATCCAGGGTGAAAGCACCGGTAGCCACCAGAATGGCTGCGGTGATGGTCGAGACGCTGACGAATGCCAGTGCAGGGACCGTGACATTGCGCAGCAGCAGGACGATGACCGCAATCACCGTTGCAAAGCCGAGCAGAGCGAGGATCGTATCACTCATGGGTTTGTACTTCCTTTCCTTTTTTCATGTGCCGGGGATGCATTCCGTTTTATTCTCCGGAATCATTCCCCTTCGTTATGGTTCCAGTATACAGGCTCAAACTTACAGCCCAAAGCCCTTCTCGTTACGGTTTGTTAAGAAATCCCTTAATATCCTGTAAGATTCCGTATGGAAGGTTGGATACAATAAAACCGAAGCTGCGCAAAAAAAGAAACAAAAAAAACAACAGGCCCCGGGGTGTTTCCACTCCGGAGCCTGTTGTCATCTTTATTTATGGGGAATCTATCGCCTTGCGGCAGTCCTCACATGGGGAAGCGGGAATTAGGCGTTAGTCTTTGCGACCACATCGTTGACGATGACGACCAGCATGTACTTGCCGTCACTGGTCTTGGCAATGCCCAGCTTGCCGGTCTCAGCAACTTCATGCTTCATGTCGTTAACGACAGCGGCCTGAGCCTCGAACAGAGCGCCATTCACAATGCCAGCCTGCAGGTTTGCGTTCTTCGTGGCATTCTCGGTCTTGACCAGAGCAACACGGATCTGCTTGCCAACATTTGCCTTCTCGGCATCAGAGCCGCTGTTGAGCACGCCCAGAGCCTTCTGGACTGCACCAGTGGCATCGGTGTTGCCGTCGATGCGCTCCTGACTGATGACCTTGCCGGTGACCTTCTCAACAGCATTGTCCAGAGTGATCTTGTTGGCGGAGTCAGCAGCGATGATAGTCTCGATAGCCTTCAGGGTGTTCTCAGCAGTCTTATCCACGTCCTTGCTCTGCTCGACCTTGACGCCCATCTTGGTCAGAGAGTCAGCGATGTCCTTGCTCTTGACGCTATCGCCGCAGCCAGTCAGAACGGACAGTGCCAGAACGCCGGCGAGGGCGACGGCCAGAAACTTCTTTGCCATTTTCATGATTTTTGCCTCCATAATTATGAATGATCTTACAGGCAGGCTGTCCAGTTCCGGTCGTCGGCCTGTCGGCCTTATTGTACCCCCCCCCCCTATAGATTTGTCAATATATTCCTTGAATTTTTATCATATCATCGAATTATGAAGGATGCCTCTGTGCATATTCCACAAATTCACAAAAAACAGCCGCTCTTCACTCTTTCCGGCTGCTCCGTATCTGAGCCAGCAGCGTAGACGCCGACACCGGTTTTACCACATAGCCGTCGATGACGCCGTGGCTGCGGGCGTCCACGATCTCCCTTGTGGGGGCATTGGTCATCACGATGCGGGTCATGCCCGGGTAGCGGCCCCGGATGGCCATGCAGAGATCCACGCCGCTGCTGCTCATCAGGCTCTCGTCGATGGCGAGGACGTCGAAGGGCTGCTGCTCCAGCAGCTGGCGCAGCTCGCCCCGGCGGGAGCAGGTGGACACGCTCAGGCCCAGCGCGCTGAGGTCTTTGTCCAGCAGGTCGAGGACCTTGTTGTTGTCGTCCGCCGCCAGGATGCGCAGCTTGCTGTCCACGCCCCACTGCAGCTGTTCGCGCTCCTGCTGCTGCTCCAGCACCGGCAGATAGACATAGAAGGTCGTGCCTCTGCCGATGGTGCTCTCCGCCCGGATGCGGCCCCGGTGGGTGCGGATGATCTGGTCCGCCAGAGCAAGGCCGAGGCCGGTGCCTTCGCCGGTCTTTTTTGTGGTGAAGAAGGGCTCGAAGATGTGCTGCATCGTCTCCTTGTCCATGCCGCAGCCGGTGTCGGTGACGCTCAGGCAGACGTAGCTCGACCATTCTTCGGAAATCTTCTCTTCCGGGAAGAGCGCCGCCAGCTCACTGCGCGGCACGACGCTGCCCCGGATGGTCAGCTTTCCGCCCTCGGCGCCGATGGCGTGGATGGCGTTGATGCTGATGTTCAGCAGCACCTGCTGCAGCTGGGTCGCGTTGCCCAGAACACATTCGCCGCTCAGCTCATTTTCTTCCTTCAGCTCCACATTCTTCGGGCAGTTCGTCTCCACCAGCTTCCTCGTCCGATGGAGCAGTCCCTCCACCGACACGGCGTCGTAGACCGTCTCCACGTTTTTCCGGCTCATGGAAGAAATTTGTTTCACGACCTCCTGCGCCTTCTGCGCCGCCTCGCTGATCTCCATCGCGTTGTCATAGATCTCGCTGCCCGGGTCGGCGTCGGCCATGATGAGGTCGGCATAGCCGGTGATGGGGGTCAGGAAGTTATTGAACTCATGGGCGATGCCGCCGGTGAGGGTCCCCATCATCTGCAGCCGCTGGCCGTGGGCCAGCGACTCTTCGCTGCGGTGGAGCTCTTCGAGGGTCTGGTTCAGGGTCTTCAGATCGCTGATCTCGGTCGCGCTGCGGCGGTCGCGCTCCTGCAGCCGGAACATCTGGAACATAAAGAGCACCAGCACCAGCGCCACGCCGCCGAAGATGAGGACCACCTTCACGAAGCTCTGCTGTACCGGCTCGTAGAAATCGTCGTAGTCCACCACGGCGCTGACGATCCAGAAGCTGCCCCCCACGTCCAGATGACGGAAGGCGCTTATCTTATGCACCCGGGGCAGATCCGGGTCGGCCCACCAGTAGGAGTAGTAGTCCAGCGTGCCGGATTCCTCTTCCTGCTGAGCGCGCAGCAGCTCACTCAGACTGCTCATGTCCAGTTCCTTCCCCTGATAGATGCGCTGGCGGCCCTCCACGACCTTGATGCCCCACTGAACGGCTTCGGGGTGCATGACCACAAGGTTATCGTCATTCTTTATCATGATGTAGCCGTTCCTGCCGACATGGATCTCCGAGATGAGCTGCTGATACATGACCGTGGAGTCTACCACGAGGCAGGCTGTCTCACCCCCGGCCTTCTTCTTCATCACAAGATAGTGCTCGTCGCCGCTGTGGTACTGCCAGTAAGAGATGTCCTCCGTCCGGGTGATGAGGACATCGCAGACGGCGCTGAGGCCGTAGCAGCTGTAGATGACCTCGCCGTTGCTGTTTTCCAGCCAGACGTCCCGGATGGTATCGCTCCGGGCCACCGTGGGGCGGAACGCTTTGCCGGCCTCCGCTTTTCCGGCGATGGAGTCCAGCCGGTCGGCGTATTCTTCCAGCAGGACGCGGATGCTGTCGGCGGTGCTCTGCACCACCAGCTCCATCTGCCTCGTCTGGCTGTCCATCATGGCGGTGCGGTAGTCCTTCCACACCATACCCACCACGACAGCCAGTGCGGCTACCGTGACGACGCCGATGGCCAGCGGCGCCCACAGGGTGCGCAGCGTCTGGAAGCGTATCTTTTTCGGGGCGTTCTCCTTCATATCGAGTCCTCCTTTGGGGCGGTCTTGCTCTTCCTGTCTAAAAATGTTATAATTTTATTTATCGCAAGTGAAACAAATTTTCCGGTCAGAAAAGTGCAGGGAGTTACCATGTCGTATCATGTTCTTATTGTAGACGATGATCCAGCGATTTGCAAACTTTTATCGAAAGTTATGATAAGCAATGAGATGGACCCTCTCGTCGTCAACAGCGGCGCGGCGGCGCTGGACCTCATCGCGCGGCAGAGCAGCACGCTGGATATGATCCTGATGGACATCACGCTGGGCGACATGGAGGGCTTCGATGTCATCCAGACCATCCGGCGCAACGGCGTCACCACGCCGGTCATCATCATCAGCGGCCGCAACGAGGACTACGATTTCATGTACGGCCTCTCGCTGGGCGCCGACGACTATGTCACCAAGCCCTTCCGTCCCCAGATTTTGGGCGCAAAGGTCAAGGCCCTCATCCGCCGCAGCAAGAGCTTCTCGCAGGAGAACAACCAGCAGATCAGCTGCGGCCCCTTCCTCTGCGACACCACCACCATGCGCTTTTATAAAAACAATGTGGAGCTGAACCTCTCCGAGAAAGAGCGCAGCCTGCTGCTGCTCTTCGTGCGCCACCCGCAGCAGGTGTTCACCAAGGATATGATATACGAGCAGATCTGGGGCAACCTCATCGCTGTGGACGACAACGCCATCATGGTCTATATCAACCGCCTGCGCAGCAAGATCGAGGACAACGCCCGCACGCCCCAGCACATCATCACCATCCGCGGCGTCGGCTATCGTTTCGTGCCGTAAAGACGCGTTTTTCTTGCGTCTCTCCTGAAAATATGGTATTCTTGAATCGTTTTCCGTCAGGAGGTGCATTCTATGGGACTTTTAGAAGTCAACGGACTTTCTCTGCCACTCCTTGCAGAGCTTTCGTATCCATCCCAACTGGGGCGTTCGCTCAAAAACAACCTCGGCTCTTTTGACAAAGAGTCTCTCCTTCTGGATGCGCTGTCTGCCGCTGAATGGCTGGACATGAATCCGCTCTTGGGTGAAGTCGCCATCGACTATCGCATCAAGTCAGAGGAATCCATCCGCACCAAGTATGAGCGCTACTATCCTGACCGTCCTGTTCTGAAAGTTTTCAACGACATTCTGGGCTTCCGCTCCTGCTGTGACGATTACACGGAAGTCCTTTCTCTCGTTTCCCCGCGGCTCAAGGTTGTGGATATGTCTCGCGGAAAAGCCCGTGATGACGGCTACCGGGGTGTTCATCTCTATTACCATGCCGACAACTTCCACTATCCGATTGAGCTGCAGTTTAACACGCTCTATGACCGCCAGCTCAACAACTGGCTGCACGATTACCTTTATAAGAAAGACTATCCAAACTCCATCGGTTGTATCCTGAGAGAACGGTATGAGCATGGAGAATTTTTCAATCTTGAAACCTTTGAGGAGGTGCTGCACGATGTGCTATCTGGTTGCCAAAAATAAAAATGCCCACGGCTGCTACGCGCTCAAGACCGTTCATGGTGTCCACCTTGTGGATTTGAAGCGGCAGCTGAACCAGTTTGCAGTACCACATGGCATTCAGCTTGTGACCATCAGCCGTCCCAACGCTTACGGAGAGTATGCACCTTATCACATTCTGGACAGCGAAGAGGATTTTGTCCAGACTGTCCGAAAACTCTGCTCCATGTAAATCCGCATTTTTATTTTTGCCAAATCGATCCGATAAACAAAGAAGAGCAGCCAACTGCGCGCGGTGCAGTCGGCTGCTCTCTGGTTTTATGCCGGTATAAAACACAAAACCTTGAAAAAGGAGAATCGCATGAAGTTTGTGTGCATATTTAGCCGCAAAAGCGGGGGTGAGAAGAGCGAAGGAATCTCCGTGAATCCATTCCGAAGCGTGGTTGGCAAGCCACATTCCCGCTTTTACGCTATATCACTCAATCTTCGCGGAAAGAGAAAGGCTTGACTTCGCGGACGACGTCCATGACAGTGCCGTCGCGGGCCTCGATGATGCCCACGATGCGGTCGCCGAACTGGACCTTCTCCGGCTCGCCGACGATGGAGTAGGCGATGTCGCGCAGCTCCTCGATGGTCTTCAGAGGCACGCAGTCAGCGGCCTTCAGAGCCTCCAGCAGGTCGGGACGGCGGGGGTTGACAGCCACGCCGTAGTCGGTGACGACGATGTCAACGCTCTCGCCGGGGGTGGTGACGGTGGTGACGTCGGTGCAGATGGCCGGGATACGGCCCTGCAGCAGAGGAGCGATGACGACGGTACACTTTGCACCCTGTGCGGTATCGGGATGGCCGCCCTGTGCGCCGGTGATGATACCATCGGAGCCGACGACGACGTTGCAGTTGAAGTGGGTATCAACTTCCAGAGAGGCCAGGATGACGTAATCCAGCTTGTTGACGAACGCGCCCTTGTTCATCGGGCTTGCGTACTCGCCAGCAGAGATGGGGAAGTGGTTGGGGTTGGAAGCGACGTTGTTGACAGCGTCCAAATCGAAATCCTGGGTATCCACCAGCTTGCGGGCCAGGCCGCGGTCCAGCAGCTCGCACATGGGCTTGGTCAGACCGCCGACGCCCAGACCCATGTGGATGTTCTTCTCTTCCATGATCTTGGACAGAGAGATGGTGGAGGCGATGGATGCGCCGCCGACACCGGTCTGATAAGAGAAGCCGTCCTTGAAGTAGGGGGTGTTTGCAACGACCTGAGTGCAGTACTCTGCCATCAGGATCTTGCGCTGGTCGGTGGTGGGCTTGGCTGCGCCGGTGGCGATCTTCTCGGGGATGCCGATCTGGTCCACGACGCAGACGTAATCCACCTTGGTCTGGTTGATCTCTGCGGGGTAGTTGGGGTAGTCCACGAGGCAATCGGTGACAGCGACGACATAGTCAGCCATCTCAGCGTCCACGTAAGCATAGCTCAGGACGCCGCAGTTGGTCTTGCCGCCCATGCCGGAGCAGTTGCCGTACTCGTCGCAGGAGGGTGCGCCGATGAAGGCGATGTCCACATGGGTCTCGCCGGTCTCAATGGCGCGGACACGGCCGCCGTGGCTACGCATGGTGGCCAGCCCCTTCAGCTTGCCATGAGAAATAGCATCGCCGATCTTGCCGCGGACGCCGGAAGACTCGATGTTGACGATGGTGCCGTCCTCGATCATGGGGACGAGGGCGTCATGAGCCTTGCCCAGAGAGCTTGCGCTCAGGGTGATGTTCTTGAAGCCCATCTTGTGGATCTCTTCCATGACCATGCAGACCACGAGGTCGCCCTCGCGGAAGTGGTGGTGGAAGGAGACGGTCATGCCGTCGTGGGCGTTGCACTTGACCAGAGCCTCGTGGATGTCCTTGACCATCTTGTCGTGGTCATTGCGCATCACGGGGGTGACCTTCGGGCTGGCCTTCTGGAAGGCCTTGCCGTCCTTATAGTTGTTGCCCTGGAAGACCTCTTTGCCGGTGCGCTCGAGGATCTCTTCGGGAATTTCTCTGCCGACTGCGTTCAACATAATTACAAATCCCCCTTATACACGCCGGATGCCTTTGCCAGATCGATGGTGCGCTTTGCACCGTCGTAGAAGGCGATGTCGATCATCTTGCCGTCCACGGTGAAGACGCCGATGCCCAGAGCCTTCTTGGAGTCGATCTCCTTGACGACCTTCTCAGCGAAGATGATGTCCTTCTGGGTGGGAGTAAAGATCTCGTGGACGATGGGGATCTGACGGGGGTTGATGATGGATTTGCCGTCGAAGCCCATCAGGTGGATGTTCTCGACGTCCTTGCGGAAGCCGTCCATATCCTTCAGGTCGGTATAGACGGTGTCGAAGCACTGCACGCCTGCTGCGCGGGCTGCAATGATCATCTGCTGGCGGGCGCCCATCAGCTCAATGCCGGTGCCGGTGATGTGGGTCTGCAGGTCCTTGGTGTAGTCGCCGCCGGACAGTGCGATGCCGAACAGGCGCTCATCGCTCTCGCAGATCTCCAGAGCGTTCATGACGCCGCGGGCAGACTCCAGAGCGGCGATGATGAGGACTTCGCCCTCGGGACGGCCATAGGTCTTCTCGTCCTCGGCGATGGCCTGCGCCACGCGGTGGACATCCTCGGCGTGCTCGGTCTTGGGGATGCGGATGGAGTCGCAGCCGCCGGCCACGCAGGCGCGGATGTCTTCCCGCCAGTAGGGGGTGTCCAGACCGTTGATACGGACGACCCGCTCTGCACCGCGGTAGTCCACGGTCTTCAGGGCGTGATACAGGCTGAAGCGGGCGACATCCTTCTGGTTCTCGGCCACAGCGTCCTCCAGGTCCAGCATCAGGGAGTCGGCCTTATAGATGTAAGGGTCTTTGATGAGGCCGGGCTTCTGCGCATTCAGGAACATCATCGTGCGGCGCAGGCGCTTCTTGTTCGGATTATTCATCGAATGGCACCTCCCCAGGGCAGATTCTCATACTGGTCAACAGAGCGGAACACCGCGCCCTCGATGCGGGCCTTCAGGGTGCAGTCCAGCGCACCCTTGTCCACGATGGTGATGCGGACGTTGTCGATGTCCAGATCCTTCAGGGTCTCCAGCGCGACCTTGCGCAGCTGGTTGCCATACTGGTGGATGACAGAGCTTTCGAGGGAGAAATCGATCTTGCCCTCGCCCGGCTCGACGGTCACCATGCAGTCGCTGGATTCCAGAGTGCCAGCCGTGGCTGCTTTCTTGATCTCCATGCTTTTTTCCTCCTTGACAGGTGGTTTCTTCAATCGTTATACCGTTCTTGCGGGGCGGCACCTCACTGCGCCGCTCCTGATGGTTCTATCATAATCGGACAATCTTACAAAAGGCATAGCGTCAGTCTTAATATTCGTTAAGAATCGCCAAAAATTTCTCTTGTACACAAGATTTATTCCATTTGGTCATGCTGCTGGCGCATTTTCTCTTCCATTTTCCCTCCTTTCCTGCACGAGATGCCATCCGGCGCTGTTTTTGCCTTTTTCTCAGCTCTATCCTACCGCACCCGGCGGCATTTGTGAAATGAAAAGATGGAATCCTTATCCATCCAAAAAGGGAATGGGTAGTGCAAAGCAGGCAAAACCACTGGCTGTGCGTTTTGCCTGCTGCGGAAAGATCCTTTTTTACACAGGGCTGAAACCCTTACCGATGATCTCGCTGGAGTTTTCTATCATGATAAAGGCTGTCGGCTCCTGCTGGCGGATGAAGTTGCGCAGGCGGATGGCCTGACTGCGCCGCATGGTGGTCATGATGACCGTCTTGTGGGCGTCAGAGTACGCACCGCGCGCTTCAAAGGTGGTCGCGCTGCGGTTCAGCTCGTGGATGATGAAGTTGCAGATAGGCTGCGGGTGCTCACACACGATGTTGAAGCACTTGCAGAGGTTCATATTCTCGATGACGTTGTCCACCACCATCGACTTGGCCACCAGACCCATGACGGAGAACAGACCGGTGGAGGGGCCGTACATTGCAAACGAGAGGCCCACAGCCGCCACATCCGCTGCCATCAGGGCAGAACCGATGTTCATGCTGGTGTACTTTTTCAAAATCATGGCGATGACATCCGTTCCGCCCGAGGATGCGTCGATGTTGAACAGGATCGCCGAACCGATCGCCGGGAGCATAATGGCAAATACCAGCTCCAGCATCGGCTGGTCGGTCAGAGTACCGTGCATCGGCACCAGCGCGTCCAGTACCTGCAGGCTCACCGACATCACGATGGTCGCATAAACGGTGCGGACGCCGACGCTCTTGCCCAGAAAGATGAAGCCCAGTACCAGCAGCGCGTAGTTGGCAGCGGTGGTGAAGGTACTTGCCGAGCAGTGGAGCAGCTGGCTGAACACGGTGGAAAAGCCGGTCACGCCGCCGAAGGCGAAGTGGTTCGGGAATTTGAAAAAGTAGATGCCGATGACCATGATCCAGATGCTGACGGTGATGAGGCCATACTCCGCCAGCGTCCGGAGCCATGGATTTTTGATTTCCTTTATTGTTGACGCCATAGTCTGATTTTTTGCCGCCTTCCGGTTTA
The DNA here is from genome assembly GCF_902497445.1 of Faecalibacterium sp. Marseille-P9312. Classification (NCBI taxonomy): domain Bacteria; kingdom Bacillati; phylum Bacillota; class Clostridia; order Eubacteriales; family Oscillospiraceae; genus Faecalibacterium; species Faecalibacterium sp. Marseille-P9312. Next base: position 176,533 of record NZ_CABVEW010000002.1, on the reverse strand, counting down.
CATGGGGCCAAGGTGGATCGCCTGTGCGATCATCAGCATCACAGAACCGACGGCCAGCCAGATGAGGAACAGCTTCCACATGAACTTCATCCAACGGTCATAGGGGATGTTCACGGCGCTGATGATGCCCATCAGAGCGGTGGAAGTGGGCAGGACGTAGTTGCAGAAGCCGTCGCCGAAATTGAAGGAAAGGATCGCGGTCTGACGGGTAACGCCCACGAGGTCGGCCAGAGGTGCCAGAATGGGAATGACAGCTGCGGCCTGACCGCTGCCGGAAGTCAGGAAGACGTTGATAATGGTGTTTGCCAGCAGCATGGCGGGTCCGAGCAGGATGGTGGGGACGAAGTTCAGGCCGTTTGCCAGTGCATGGACAACGGTATCGGTGATGTGACCGGCGTTCATGATGCTGCTGATGGCCTGTGCCATGCCGATGATGAAGGCCGCGCCCAGCATCTTCTTGCAGCCCTCAAGGAACTCCTTGGAGATCGCGGAGGGGCCAAAGCCGCCCAGTACGCCTTCGATGACAGCCAGTGCGAGGAAGACAGCTGCGGTCTCAGACATATCCCAGTCGAGCTTGATGCCGCCGTAGACGATGAGGATAAGGGATGCGAAGAAGACCAGCATGATGAGGATCTTGCGGGCGTCCAGCTTGCCGAAGGAGTCGAGGTCCGCAGCGTCGCGGAACTCGCTGGTCTTGTCGAGCTCGTACATAGGGCTGAGTTCGGGGTTCTTCTGGATCTTCAGTGCGTAGCGGATGAGGTAGATGTTGGTGATAACATAGAACACAGCAAAGCAGATAAAGCGGTATCCCACGCCGGAATACAGCGGCAGCCCGGCGATTTTCTGAGCCACGATGGTGGTGTTGATGTTCAGAGGGCCAGTGGAGAAGCCGATCGCGCCGCCCAGCAGGATGATGGATGCACCGGTGATGGAGTCCAGACCCATCGCAAAGGCCATCATGACCATGATGGGCGCAAAGGCAATGAACAGGTTGACGCCCTGCGTGGTGCAGATGAGGCCGAACACCAGCGTCAGGATGGGCAGGAACAGATAGACGCGGGTGGAGAAGACCTTCGCCATCTTGGCCACCACGGCGTGGAGTGCGCCGGTCTTGGTCAGGATGTGGAAAGCACCGCCTGCGAACATGATGACCAGCATCAGATCAATGCGCTTGATGAAAGCCTTGACGATGTACAGAGGAATTTCAAGCGGATTGACGGGAGTCTTATCAATGTAGTTGAAATCGTTGGGGTCGATGACCTTGATGCCTGCTTCGTTCTCGAAGCGGGTGTAGGAGCCTGCCGGGATGATCCAGGTCAGCAGGACCGCAAGCAGGATGATGATGCCGATGATGACGAAGGTATGCGGCATCTTGAATTGTTTCTTTTTCGTTTCCATAATTTTTCCTCTCTTTTGACACACCAAAGCGTCAGCTCTGGCCGTTCAGTTCTTTGGCCAGATTCTCATGGAATTCCTTCTTGATGGCTTCCAGCTTTTCCGGGTCTTCAATGAGCCGTGCTCCCGTCAGAGCCAGGATCTTTGCGCCGTAGACCACCGCATTGTGGGCCTCTTCGGTCTTGCCGGCGTCCAGATACTCCTGCGAGTGAGCCGCTGCGCCCTCCGGGACAAAGGCCACGCGGATGCAGGTGCCGGGTACATGGCGCATCACGTTGCCGAAGTCGGTGGAACCGGTCTTCTGGCGGGCCGGACGGATGCAGGGAGCCTTGACCTTCTCGGCCTGCTCCATCACCAGCTCGTTGAGAGCCAGCACCGGGATCTTGTTGTCGAGGCTCTTTTCCTCGATGATCTCCACTTCCGTCTCGGTCATCATGGCCGCGCCCTGAAGTACCTTCCTGACGCGGGCCACCACGCCGTCTAACTCCGTGCGGTTGTAGGAGCGGACATACATACTCGCTTCTGCATAGCCGGGTACCACATTTGCCGCCGTGCCGCCGCAGTTGACGATGGTGTAGTGCATCCGAACATCCGAGGGAACATGCTCCCGCAGGAACTCGACGCCCTGACAGGCCAGGATCAGGCCGTCCAGTGCGCTGCGGCCCTTTTCGGGCTTGAGCGCTGCGTGAGAGCAGACACCATGGTAGATGATCTTGAGCTTGTTGAGTGCCAGCGACTTGACGTCCACCTGCGTGGCCGGGCCGCCGTGCATCATGAGCGCCACATCCAGCTCCTCAAAGGTGCAGCCGTTTTCCAGCATCACGACCTTGCCGCTGATGCTCTCTTCGGCAGGCGTGCCGTAGACCGTGATGGTATACGGTGCGTCGATGGCTGCATCTTTCAGTGCCTTGGCTGCGCCCAGAATGGCCGGTCCCTGCATGTGGTGGCCGCAGGCGTGGCCCAGACCGGCCAGAGCATCGTACTCGCAGAGCAGGCCAATGTTCGGGCCGCCCTCGCCGTGCTTCCAGACAGCTCGGAACGCGGTGTCCATACCAGCAATGCCTCGCTCCACAGTGAAGCCTTCTTTTTCCAGCCAGCCGGTCAGGGTCTCAAATGCATGAAACTCCTGCAGCCCCACTTCCGGGTGGTCGAAGAAGTCGTCTGCCATTGCAGTCAGGGCAGCTGCGCTCTGCTCAACGCTTCGCTCCAGTTTTTCCTCCAACATAATAAGCACCTCCGTTTTTTGGTACTTTCAGTTTACCAAACCGGAGGTGCTTTGTACATTTTGAAAAAATTATATCTTCATTTTGGAATTCTTATGTTCAGTTTATCAGAGCTTCAAATACTCCTCTGCCGCATCCTTCATCTGCATGATCATCGCCCGCATGGGTTTGGTCAGCTCCACATCCCGGCGGTAGGCCACCACAACGTCCTGTCCGTACCTGGAAATGTCGATGGTGTAGTATTTCACCGGCTTTGGATAGTGGATGTTCTTCTGATAGCCCTGCCGGATAAAGCCCACGCCCAGACCCTCGGCCACCAGCTGTGCGCCAAGCTCCATATTGCGTACTACCCGGATGCGGCCCGGCTTGACCTTGTGATCTTTCAGGATCTTCTCTTCCACCCGCCGGGCGCTCTGCATCTCGGTGTTCAGAAATATCGTCTCACCGCTCAGAAGGTGCGGGTCAAGGAAGTCGAACATTGAGCCTTCGACGGGGACCGCCTTTTCGTTCAGCGGGTGGTCTCCGGGCAGTATCAGCAGAAAATCTTCCATGCCCAGCGGGACAGCCTCCATCTCGGACGTTACGTCGCTCTGGCTCAGCACCACAAGGTCAAGCTCCCGGTTTTTCAGCATGATGGTCAAATCGGCCAGATTTCCTTCCCGGATGACCACATCCACCTGCGGCCACTCCCGCTCGTACACCGACAGTACCGCCGGCAGAAACCAGATGCCGCGCCGCTGTGCGATACCGATCCGCACCTGCCCGGCATTCTCCCGCTCCGCCTGCCGCCTCACCGCCTCGAACTGCCGCTCCAGCTCCAGCATCTGAGAAGCCTTTTCCACATACTGCTTGCCTAGCCACGTCAGCTCGAATTTCCGGCCATTCCGCTCGAACAGCCGCGCCCCCAGAATCTTTTCCACATTATTGATGTACAGGCTCAGTGCGGGCTGTGAGATATACAACCGCTCCGAGGCGCGGGTCAGGCTCTTGCATTCCGCAAGGGTGCAGACGTACTTTTGCTCCTTCAAGTCCATTCGATTCCAGCCTCCTCACCAAATAACGACATTTTTCTTATTATAGCACATTTGAGCACAAACAAAAAAGCCCACCTGCATCTTTCCTCGCTGAGGAATGACACAGATGTGCTTATCCTGCTGATTATTTTTTATGCGTGATTGAAGCCCTTGCCGAACACCTCGGTGGTGCTGAGCATCGAGATAAAGGCGTTGAGGTTTTCCTTGTGGATAAATGCCTGCAGCTGCAATGCCTCGCGGTGGGTGAGGGTCGTATAGATCATGTAGTGGGGCCGGTCGGTGTAGGCACCGTAGCAGGGCGTATAGGTCGCGCCGCGCACCAGCTTGCGCATGACGAAGTCACAGATGGGGTCTTTGTCGTCGCAGATGATGAGGATGGCCTTGCACATCTTCATCTGCTCGAGGACGGCATCGACGACGAGGCTCTTGACCGTCAGACCCACGAAAGAGTAGAGAGCGGTGTAGAGGTCGAAGACGAAGCAGGCTGCCAGCACCATGGCGAGGTCGGTGATAAAAAGCGCCTCGCCGGTGTTCTTCATATGGGTGTATTTTTTCAGGATGAGGGCGACGACATCGGTGCCGCCGGAAGACGCGCCCACGTTGAAGAGCAGAGCCGACGCAATGGCGGGCAGGGCGATGGCGAAGACCAGGTCCAGCATGGGCTGATCGGACAGGGGGCCGCTGAGGGGAACATATTTTTCAAAAAGAGCCAGCTCTGCCGTCATGACGACAGTGGCCCAGCCGGTGCTGATGGCAAAGTCCCTGCCGAGGAATATCCAGCCCAGAATGAGCAGGAGGATATTGGCACCGGATGAAAAAGCTGAGGCCGACAGGGGCGTGAGCTTTGCCACAAGGGCCGCGCCGCCGGTCACGCCGCCAAAGACGAAGTTGTTGGGGAATTTGAAGAAGTATACGCCGATGGTCATGATGCTGATACTCAGGGTGATGATCACGTATCGGCTGACGATCTGCAAGGTCTTTTCCCGCGTGCTGATCTCCATTTGACTGTTTCCTTTCGCCGTCCGCGCGGCACTCTCTTCTCACACGAAGGGCCGTTTCTCTGCCCATTCCCTGTGTTATTGTAACACTGCCCACCGCGCCGTTCAAGAGGAAAAAGTTTTTCGCACAAAAACCGCCCGCTTCGTTTTCCACAAAGCGGGCGGCAGATGTTGAATTTATGGAAGTGCTTACAGCTTCTTGCCGGTCAGCATCTCGTAGGCTTCCTCATACTTGGCGATGGTCTTGTCGATGACGTCCTGCGGCAGGTCGTAATCACTGTCGGGGTTGGCCAGCAGCCAGTTGCGGACGAACTGCTTATCAAAAGAGGGCTGACCGTGGCCGGCCTCGTAGCCCTCCAGCGGCCAGAAGCGGGAGGAATCGGGGGTCAGCATCTCGTCACCGAGGATGACGTTGCCCTCCTCATCCAGACCAAACTCAAACTTGGTGTCGGCGATGATGATGCCGCGGGAGAGGGCATACTCAGCGCACTTCTTATACAGAGCAATGGTGTAGTCGCGCAGCTTGGTGGCGTACTCCTCGCCCTTGCCGGGGAACAGCTTTTCCAGCACGTCGATGCTCTGCTCGTAGGAGATGTTCTCGTCGTGGTCGCCGATCTCAGCCTTGGTGGAGGGGGTGTAGATGGGCTCGGGCAGCTTCTCGGACTCCTTCAGGCCCTCGGGCAGCTGGATGCCGCAGACCTTGCCGGTCTTCTGATAGCTGGCCCAGCCGCTTCCGGTGATGTAGCCGCGGACGATGCACTCGACGGGCAGCATGGTCAGCTTGCGGCACATCATGCTGCGGCCCTCGTACTGGGGCTGCTGGAAGAACTCGGGCATCTCCTTCACGTCCACGCTCAGCATATGGTTGGGCAGCAGGTCGCGGGTGTAGTCGAACCAGAACTTGCTCATCTGGGTCAGCACCTTGCCCTTGTTGGTGACTTTATTCTTTAAGATAACATCGAATGCAGAGATGCGGTCGGTGGCGACCATGATGAGGCTGTCGCCGTTGTCGTAGATCTCGCGGACCTTGCCTTCCTTGATGGGCTTGAACTCAGTCATAGCAAAACTCTCCATTTCCCTTATTCCGTAGGTATCTTTCAGCGTAGGAACAACCTCTCAGTCTCGCTATCGCTCGACAGCTCCCCTAGCGAGGGGAGCCTCTGGCGAAGAGATAAAGCTTTACGGAATGCCAAAGCCTCCCCTCGTTAGGAGCAACAACGACGACCGCCGCCAGTGGCGGAAACAGGGAGTCGCTGTTGGGGCCGCGGCCAGCAAGACGCAAGCAAAGTGCTGCGGATGCTGGGTGCCGCAACCCGGGCAGTGGCACGCCGTAGGCGTGACGGAGAGGTTTCACCGTTTACACTATAATCTTATCACAGGAATTGTCCGTTGGGAAGAAACAGATGGGAGAGAAATGGGCCGATTTTTGGTTTTTTCTCGTGAAAAGTGCTAAAATCCAGCTTAAATTTTCGTCGTTTTGACGGTAAAAGTCGTACTTTCGCCCCATTTTCGCCTGCCTTGCTGACCGAAACGCCGTCATTGACGAAATTTGTGAAAACGTGTATCATGGGTAACAGCATCGCATTTTTCAACTTTTGTCTTTTAAGGAGGTCCATGCCATGCGCCCTCTCATCATCGCCCATCGCGGCGCGTCCCATCTGGCCCCCGAAAACACGCTGACCGCGTTCCGTCTAGCAAAGACGCTGGGTGCGGACGGCTTCGAGTGTGACGTTCAAATCACCAGGGACCGTCATCTCGTGGTGGCCCACGACTACCTCACCGACCTCAAGACCGGCGTCCACGGCAACATCCCGGATATGGACTTCGACGACCTGCGCCAGCTGGATTTCGGAAAATGGAAAAGCCCGGAGTTCACGGGCGAAAAGATCCCCACCCTCGAAGAGGTTCTGGAAGCCGCGCAGGACTTCAGGATGATACATATTGAGTTAAAGCCCTACTTGGACCGGGACGAAGAGATCGTGGACCGGGTCATCGACGCCGTCCTTGACGCCGGGCTGGAAGAAAAGGCCGTGCTCACCTCCTTCGAGTACGGCACCCTCCGCCGGGTGAAGGAGCGGATGCCCCAGATGGCCACCTGCGCCATGACCCTCAGCCCCGAATCCCAGCTCATCCAGCCGGCCACCTTCTGGGAGAAACTGGGCCTCAAGAAGACCGACCCTCTCGTGGAGAAGCTTTCCAGCCCCCAGGCCCTCAGCGAAGCGGCCGCTCTGCTGGAAGACCCCAGCAGTCTGGACGAAGAGAACAGCGTCCTCATCTACTACTTAAAAGACCGTCTCGATTTTCTCTACTCCATCTTCCCCGGCATGAACCTGGCCGAAATTCTGCAGCAGTATTATTATCAGACGGATTTTGTGAACTATGTGGCCCAGTTCGGCTTCCCGGTGGATTACGTCGGGCCGGAGTACCACGCCTTTTTCCGGGACAAAGACCTTATCCCCAACGCCCACGCCCACGGCTTCAAGGTCGCGCCCTGGCCGGTGGGCGCGGACAGCCGGGACGACCTGCGCCAGCTGTTCCGGCTGGACCCGGAGCTTGTGGTCACGAATAAGCCCGAGGTGGCCGTTTCCATCCTCACCGGGCTGGGCCAGTGGGACGAATCATCCAAAGAGGGTTGACAGCCCTCTTTTTTTGGAGCATAATAGTCCTGTATCGAACAGTTTTATGTGAAACAGTTCGGCGTTCGAACATTCACAGCAAAAGCCAAACCAGAAGGATGATACTATGAACCAAGCCTTTGAACCCGCCTGCACCCCCATCGCGCCGCCGTGGGAGGCGCCGCAGGTCATCCCGGCCCAGCTGCGCCGGGTGAACAACCTTATTTTCCGCAAGATAGGCCAGATTGCCCGCACCAATGGCGTGGAGGCCGTGACCCCCATGCACGGCTGGATCATGGAGTATCTTTACCGGCACTCCGAGACCCCAGTGTTCCAGCGGGACATCGAGCGGGAGTTCTCCATCACTCGTTCCACTGTCACCAACATCCTGCAGCTCATGGAACGCAAAGGCTACATCACCCGCCAAAGCGTGGAGCAGGACGCCCGCCTCAAGCAGCTGGTCCTCACCGAAAAAGGCCGCCAGTTCCACGAGGACACCATGCGGGCCTTCCACCAGACCGATGAATATGTGGCCGGTCTGCTCACCGAAGAAGAAAACACCGAGCTGCTGCGGCTGCTGAATAAACTGTATCTGGGACTAAAGTGAAACAAATATGAACTTTTTCCGAAACTTTGGAAAAAGCATTGACTTTAATATTGTTTTGTATAAAATTGTTCCGTACCAAACAATTTATCAAAGGAGGCTCAAAGTATGATAAAGAAGCTTGCTTCCCATCTGGGCGAATACAAACGCGCCGCTATCCTGACGCCGATGTTTTCCGCACTGGAAGCAGTCATGGACATCCTGCTGCCCACCATCATGGCGTTCATCATCGACCTTGGCATTGAAAAGGGCGATATGAACGCCATCGTCAAATACGGCCTGCTCACCTTCGCAGTAGCGGCCATCGCCCTGCTGCTGGGCATTCTGGCCGGCAAGTACGCCGCCGAGGCGTCCACCGGCTTTGCCGGCAACCTGCGCGATGCGATGTATGAGAATATCCAGCATTACTCCTTCTCCAACATCGACAAATTCTCCACCGCCGGCCTCGTCACCCGTATGACCACCGACGTGACCAACCTGCAGAACGCTTTCCAGATGATGGAGCGTATGTGTGTGCGCGCCCCGGTCCATCTGGTGTTCGCACTCATCATGGCGTTCAGCATCGGCGGCCCTCTGACCCTCATCTTCGTGGTGGCCATCGCCTTCCTGCTGGCCGTGCTGGCAAGCATCATGGTCCCCACCTTCAAAATTTTTGACCGTGTTTTCAAGAATTACGACAACCTGAACTCCTCTGTACAGGAGAACGTCTCCGCTATCCGCGTGGTCAAGAGCTTCGTCCGCGAGGGCTTCGAGAACGAGAAGTACACCAAAGCCTGCGAGGGTCTGTATCAGCAGTTCGTCAACGCAGAGAGCCGTCTGAGCTTCAACAACCCCGCCATGCTGACGGCTATTTACGGCTGCAACATTGCCCTGAGCTGGTTCGGCGCAAAGTACATCCTGCACGGCGCGCTGACCACCGGCCAGCTGAATGCTCTGTTCGGCTACATCATGAACATCCTGATGGCTCTGATGATGCTGAGCATGGCTTTCGTCATGATCTCCATGTCCGCCGCTTCCGCAAAGCGTATCGTGGAAGTCCTGGACGAGAAGACCGACCTGCCCCCCGCCAAGGCTCCCGTGCAGGAGGTCAAGGACGGCAGCATCCGCTTCGACCACGTCACCTTCAAGTACAAGCACGGCTCCGGCCAGCCTGTCCTGAACGACATCACCTTTGACATCAAGCCCGGCGAGACACTGGGCATCATCGGCGGCACCGGCAGCGCAAAGTCCAGTCTGGTGCAGCTCATCCCCCGCCTGTACGACGCCGAGACCGGCACCCTCAGCGTGGGCGGCGTGGATGTCCGGGATTACGATCTCGACGTCCTCCGCCACGAGGTCTCCATGGTGCTCCAGAAGAACGTCCTGTTCTCCGGCACCATCCTCGACAACCTCCGCTGGGGCAATGAGAACGCCAGCGAGGAAGAGTGCATCCGTGTGGCGAAGCTGGCCTGCGCCGATGAGTTCATCGAGCGCTTCCCGGACAAGTACAACACCTGGATCGAGCAGGGCGGCTCCAACGTGTCCGGCGGCCAGAAACAGCGTCTGACCATCGCCCGCGCCCTGCTGCGCAAGCCGAAGGTCCTCATCCTCGACGACTCCACCAGTGCCGTGGATACCGCCACCGACGCAAAGATCCGGAAGGCGTTCCGTGAGGAGATCCCCGGCACCACCAAGATCATCATCGCACAGCGCATTTCCTCGGTGCAGGATGCCGACCGCATCCTCGTGCTGGACAACGGCCAGATCAACGGCCTCGGCACCCACGAGGAACTGCTGAAGAACAACGCGATCTATCAGGAAGTCTACAGCAGCCAGACTCAGGGCGGCGGCGACTTCGACAAGCAGGGAGGTGAGCAGTAAATGGCAGAACAGAAAGCAAAAGTCGTCCATGGCCCCGGCCCCCGCGGCATGGGAGGCCCGCGTCCGAAGGTCAAGAACCCGGGCAAGCTGCTCAAGCGCATCATGGCAGAGGTGTTCCAGCACTATCTGCCTCACTGCATCCTCGTGCTCATCTGCATCGTGGTCAGTGCGCTGGCCAATGTGCAGGCAAGCCTGTTCCTGCAGACCCTTATCGACGACTATATCATCCCCATGACCCAGCAGCAGGACCCCAGCTTTGCACCGCTGGCCGGGGCGCTGGTGCGCGTCGGCTGCATCTATGTGGTGGGCATCCTCGCCGCCTGGCTCAACGCCCGCATCATGGTCAACGTCACCCAGGGTACCCTGCGCAACCTGCGCATCCAGCTCTTTACCCACATGGAGAGCCTGCCCATCCGCTACTTTGACACCCATCCGCACGGCGACATCATGTCCGTCTACACCAACGACGTGGATACCCTCCGCCAGATGCTCAGCCAGAGCATCCCGCAGCTGGTGTCCAGCGCCATCACCATCGTTTCCGTCTTTGCCAGCATGTGCATGCTGAGCTGGCAGCTCACCATCGTCACCATGCTGATGGTGGCCCTGATGCTCTTCTGCTCCAAGAAGATCACCCAGCAGAGCGGCAAGTACTTCATCGCACAGCAGCGCGACCTCGGCAAGGTGAACGGCTACATCGAAGAGATGATGGAGGGCCAGAAGGTCGTTAAAGTCTTCACCCACGAGCAGAAGGCCCTCGAGGGCTTCCGCGAGCTGAATGACAAGCTCAAGGACAGCGCCAAGCAGGCCAACAGCTTCGCCAACATCATGATGCCCGTCAACGCTCAGCTGGGCAACATCAGCTACGCCATCTGCGCTCTAGTGGGCGCAGCCATGGCCGTCACCGGCATGGGCGGCGTCACGCTGGGTACTGTCATGGCGTTCCTGTCCCTGAACAAGAGCTTCAATATGCCCATCAGCCAGGTGTCCATGCAGGCCAACAGCATCATCATGGCACTGGCTGGTGCAGAGCGCATCTTCAAGATGATGGATGAGCCCAGCGAGACCGATGAGGGCTATGTCACCCTCATCAACGCCAAGTACGACAAGGACGACAACCTCGTGGAGGCCAACGAGCGCACCGGCATCTGGGCCTGGAAGCACCCCCACCACGACGGCACCACCACCTACCACAAGCTGGAAGGCGACATCACCTTTACGGACGTCGATTTCGGCTATGTGCCGGGCAAGACCGTCCTGCACGACATCAACCTCTATGGCCGTCCGGGCCAGAAGATCGCCTTCGTCGGCTCCACCGGTGCCGGCAAGACCACCATCACCAACCTTATCAACCGCTTCTACGACATCCAGGACGGCAAGATCCGGTACGACGGCATCAACATCCACAAGATCAAGAAAGCCGACCTCCGCCGCTCTCTGGGCATCGTGCTGCAGGATACCCACCTATTCACCGGCACGGTCATGGAGAACATCCGCTATGGCCGTCTGGAGGCCACCGACGAGGAGTGCATCGCCGCAGCCCGTCTGGCCAACGCCGACGGCTTCATCAAGCGCCTGCCCGAGGGCTACAACACCATGCTGACCGGCGATGGCGCGAACCTGTCGCAGGGCCAGCGCCAGCTGCTGGCCATCGCCCGCGCAGCCGTCGCCGACCCGCCGGTGCTCATCCTCGATGAGGCTACTTCCTCCATCGACACCCGCACCGAGGCTCTGGTGCAGCGCGGCATGGACGGCCTGATGTACGGCCGCACCAGCTTCGTCATCGCCCACCGCCTCTCCACTGTCCGCAACGCAGACTGCATCGTGGTCCTGGAGCAGGGCCGCATCATCGAGCGCGGCAGCCACGACGAGCTTATCGCCAAGAAGGGCAAGTATTACCAGCTCTATACCGGCAATCTGGCCGAGAACTAAGCGTACTACCATAAAAGCCGCCGTGCAGCTTTTCACAGCTGTACAGCGGCTTTTTCTTGTGCTTTGTCGAATTTTATGATATTCTTTAGGTGTCGGCCTTCCGACTCCATTCAAATTGGGGAAGGGGGTGAATGCACATATGAATACTCTGTCCACTTTTATTCTGTCCGTCGCAGCAAATGTAGTTGCTCACTGCATCTGCAAGTGGCTTGACGAGCAGTTCAAGGCCGGTAAGCACTAACCCCTAGTAAGCAAAACGCCCCGCGGTATTCGCAGTACCGTGGGGCGTTTTGCTGCTCATTGGTGAAAGCCATATGAACTTGCTATCCACTTTTACAGTTTTATTATATGTCCTCTCTGCAAAAAAGTCAAGCGCTTCGCAATTTTATCGATCCAAATCGTGCTTCTTACAGAACTTCCTGCTCACCCAGTACATCCCGGCCCAGATGGCGATGGCGAGGATGAGATACACCGGATTTTTCAGCGAGCTGAGCAGCGACTGGCCGAAGAGAGCCATCATGGCCACCATAACGGACTTGCCCGCCAGAAGGGTGAGCAGATAGCGCTTCTCGTCAAAATCCGAGATGCCGAAGGCCAGATGCAGGAACGACGTGGGCGTAAAGGGCAGGACGGCCAGCATGAAGAGGCTGGCCGTGTCCACATGGCTGACCCACTGCTGGGCCTTTTTCAGCTGTTCGGAGCGAGAGGCCAGCTTCCAGAAAAAGCGCTTGACCACCCGCCGCCAGAATAAAAACACCACCGTGCCGCCTGCGGCCACACCGAGCCAGCTGTAGACGAAGCCAAGAAATCCGCCGTGGGCCGCGACGTTGAGGGCCACGATGGCGATGAGGGGCAGCGGCGGAAAAATGGATTCCACCATCGCCAGCAGGATAGGGACCAACGGCCCCAGCCCTTCAAAGCCCTCTAACAATGCCTCCCAGAATTCCAGCGTACCCAGCTGGTGGAGCCAGTCGATGAGCATCGTTTCCATCGTGCTCGTACCATCCCTTTCGTTTCTGCCTGAAGTTCCCTCTTAGTATATCCAGCATCTATGACCGGGATATGAACAAAATCTGAGCATTTTTGCCTTTTTCTTCCTGTCTCTCCTTACAATACGAAACAGCGTTGTTCTTTCCTGCACGATATTTTATTCTTCTGCCTCAGAAGATGTGCCGGGCGGCCTCTGCTTCGGCGGCCTGCCGTTCGGCCTTGAGGCGCTGACGCTCCAGATACTGGGCTTTCTGCTTTTTCCAGCGGACCAGACTTGCATCGTCCGGCATCTGGACGCAGCGGGCGAAGGCCCAGTGCAGGCCGTCCCGGCGCGACATCCGGTATTTCTGGAACACGCCCCGGCCTGCCTCGCCGCCCCGGCCCTTACAGACGGGACACTGGGACAGCGTGTACCAGCCGCTGCTCCCTTTTTTCAGCCAGACGTCATCCGGCTGCAGGGCCGTGCCGCAGACCGGGCAGGCCATCGTGCCGATGACGGGGTCCAGCTTCCACATAGACTGGTCCAGATAGCCCCGGAAGACCTTGAAATCCCGGTAGTCGCCCGGCGTGGGACAAAGGCTCTGGCGCAGGGTGTCCTCCTCGCTGGGGTAAGCGGCCAGTCCGGCCCGCAGGTCGAGCATACGGCAGAGGTCGGCGGTGTAGAGGGTGTCGGACAGAGCGTCGTGGAAGGGGCGTTCCAACGGGATGCCCATCCGGGTGACGACATTTTCCAGCTTCATCCCCTCGCCTTCCTTGCGGGGGTACTCCCGCAGAAAGAGCTGCTGCAGGTCGTACCAGACCGTCGGGCGGCTCTCGTCGAGATTGCAGAGGAAAAGGTTCTGCTTGAGCACCGGCACGTCATCCATGCCCCACTCGGCGAACTCGGCGTCCGGGCCGCACCACTTCATAAAGCGGCGGAGGCCCTGGATGATGGGTTCGCCCTTGTCGAGGTCCTCCTGCGTCAGACCGGTGACTTTGGCGATGTGGTGCTGCAGGCAGCGGAAGATGCGGGGACGCAGGTGGATGGAGAAGGTATCCAGCACGTTGGCGTCCTCGTCGATCTTGACAGCACCGATCTCAATGATCTCCCCCCGGAGCGTCTGCTGGACGCCGTGATAATTAAAGATAAACGGCTGATAGCCGATGTTCCACTCCAAATCGAATAAAACTAAGTTGCGCGGCATTTGCGTCTGGTATCCTTTCAAAAAATGAACTTCTCAATGGCCTCCGCCACGCCGTCGTGGTTGTTGTCGGCGACGGTCACATAGTCCGCCGCCTCCTTGACGGGGGGCTCTGCATTCTGCATGGCCACGCCCACGCCGGCAAAGCGTATCATAGAGCAGTCATTGAGGCCGTCGCCGCAGGCCATGAGGTTGTCGCGGGTCAGACCCCTGCTTTCCAGCAGACTGCCAAGGCTCACGTCCTTGGCGACCCCCAGCGGCACAGCCTCGATGAAGAAGGGGCTGGACGGGTAGAGGTCGATCTCGCCCGCAAACCGTTTCCGGCCTGCCTCCAGCACCTCGCCGCGGCGGGCGGGGTCGAGGGTAATGAGCATCTTGCAGACGGGATAATCCACATAGGCGGCGAGGTCCTCCACCTTCTGCATAGGCAGCTTGCAGGTAAAGCACTCCTTCAGCGCCCACTCGTCCTCGGGGCTTTCGGTGACTACGCCCTGCTTATTATAGGTAATGATGACCACGCCCTGCTCCCTGGCGAAGGCACAGAGCCGCGGCACATACTTTGCATCCAGCTGCTTGCGGTAGAGCGTCTCGCCGGTGGCACAGTCGATGATGGCACCGCCGTTATACGAGAGGATGCAGCCGCCCTTTTTATCCAGTCCCAGCTCCTTTGCCAGCGGCATGATGCCTGCCGTGGGACGGCCCGAGGCCAGCACGATGGTCACACCTTTGGCAGCAGCGGCATCCAGCGCTGCTCGGGTGGCGGGGGTGACGACCTTCTGGTCATTGGTCAGGGTGCCGTCGAGGTCGAGCGCCAGCACACGAATATCTTTCTTTTCCATATCCAGCCTCACTTATTTTTACAGGCCGGAACGTCCCGGCCCTGTCGATTTTATCGCATACTTTTTTATTGTACAATGAATGCACCTCTCAGCGCAAGACTCTTTGTTATATTTCTTCGGCACTTTGGGGTTTGTTCGAAAACACAAACTGTAGTTTGTGGCAAAAAACACGTAAAGATAGACATTTCTAACTACTTATCGTAAAATGTTAGCAGATATTAACATCGTCAAAATCCCTTGAAATCTCCAAAAACCGCGTTATAATAACGGCAGAAACACTGATCCCATGCCCTTTGGGGTACATGAGGGAATAAAAAGGAAGGTATACTACTATGGTCGATATTAAGAAGATCGCTCTGTTCGCTGCCGGCACCCTGTTCGGTTCCGCTGGTTTCAAGCTGCTGTCCAGCAGCGATGCCAAGAAGGTCTACACCCAGACCACCGCTGCTGTCCTGCGCATGAAGGACTCCACCATGGAGACCGTCAGCAAGGTCCAGGAGCAGGCCGGTGACATCCTCGAGGATGCAAAGGCCATCAACGAGGCCCGCGCTGCCAAGGCTGAGGCTGAGGTCATCGAGGACGCTGCTGAGGCAGAGACCACCGAGACCAACGAGTAATTTTGCAGTCTCTGAGCCGCCTGCGGGCGGCTCTTTTTATGGTTATTTTTTGCAATACGCAGAGGATATTCTGATATGAAATGTACTATTCTTCATGAGAGCCGCGGCCGTCTGCGGGTGCACGTCTGCAATGTGCGGATGACCCTTCACCGGGCCGATGTGCTGGAAGCCTATCTGAACCACCACGACGCCGTGAGCAAGGCCAAGGTCTACGAGCGGACGGGCGATGTGGTGGTGTATTACACCGGCTCCCGCAAGGATGCCGTCGCCGCCCTGAGCACCTACCGTTTCGATGACCCCGAACTGGACGCACTGGTCACCAGCGCCGACAGCCGCCGCATCAATCAGGAATATCAGGAAAAGATGTATAACCTCTTGGCAGGCCGGGTGCTGCGCGAGCTGTTCCTGCCCGCCCCGCTCAACGCCGCCTACACCGTGTTCCGCTCCAT
Organism: Faecalibacterium sp. Marseille-P9312; assembly: GCF_902497445.1. Taxonomy (NCBI): domain Bacteria; kingdom Bacillati; phylum Bacillota; class Clostridia; order Eubacteriales; family Oscillospiraceae; genus Faecalibacterium; species Faecalibacterium sp. Marseille-P9312. The sequence goes on along the minus strand of NZ_CABVEW010000002.1, from coordinate 160,799 downwards.
CAAGTTCCTCTGGAAGGGTGTGTGCTGCCTGTGGCGCCGCAAACTGGAAGTTGAGGTGCTGGATGCTTTGAGCATCGGCGTCTCCATCCTGCGGGGCGATTTCGCCACCGCAGGCTCCGTCATGTTCCTGCTCAACGTCGGCTCCCTGCTGGAGGAGTGGACCCGCAAGAAGAGCCTCGACGACCTGGCCCGCAGCATGGCCCTGAATGTCGATAAGGTCTGGGTCCGCGCACAGGGTACCGAAGTGCTCATGCCGCTGACCAAGGTCCACCCGGGCGACGAGATCGTCGTCCGCTCCGGCAACATGATCCCGCTGGACGGCACCGTCATCGAGGGCGAAGCCATGGTCAACCAGGCCGCACTCACCGGCGAGTCCATGCCGGTGCGCAAGACCATCGGTGCCACCGTCTACGCCGGCACTGTGGTGGAAGAGGGCGAGTGCGTCCTGACCACCAGAGCCGAGGGCGGCGCGAACCGCTACGACAAGATCGTGGCCATGATCGAGGAGTCCGAGAAGCTGAAGTCCAGCACCGAGAACCGTGCGCTGGCTCTGGCCGACCGTCTGGTTCCCTGGTGCCTCGGTGCTACCGTCGTCACCTACGCCCTGACCCGGAACGCCACCCGCGCCATCTCCTGCCTGATGGTCGATTTCTCCTGCGCCCTCAAGCTCTCGATGCCGCTGGCCGTTCTTTCTGCCATGCGCGAGTGCGGCGCAAGCCATATCACCGTCAAGGGCGGCAAGTACCTCGAGACCCTGTCCAAGGCTGACACCATCGTCTTCGACAAGACCGGCACCCTGACCCGCGCTACCCCCAAGGTGGTCAAGGTCGTCCCCTTCTCCGGCTGCAGCGAGAGCGAAGTTTTGCAGCTGGCCGCCTGCCTCGAGGAGCACTTTCCCCACTCGATGGCCAACGCCGTCGTCCGGGAGGCCAGAGAGCGCGGCATCTCCCACGAGGAGATGCACTCCGAGGTGGAGTATATCGTGGCCCACGGCATCGCCAGCCGCGTCAGCGGTGAGCGGGTCGTCATCGGCAGCCACCACTTCGTCTTTGAGGACGAGCACTGCACCATCCCCGAGGACGAGCGCGAGAAGTTCGATAACCTCGAGCCGGAGTATTCTCACCTCTATCTGGCCGCTTCGGGCCGTCTGGCCGGCGTCATCTGCATCGCCGACCCGCTGCGTCCGGAAGCTTCCCGCGTGCTGCGCGCTCTGCGCGGCCTCGGCATCACCAACACCGTCATGATGACCGGTGACAGCGAGCGCACCGCCGCCGCCATCGCAAGGCAGGTAGGCGTGGACCAGTTCTTCGCCGAAGTCCTGCCCGAGGACAAGGCTGCTTTCGTCCAGAAGGCCAAGAGCGAGGGCCACACCGTCGTGATGATCGGCGACGGCATCAACGACTCCCCCGCCCTCTCTGCCGCTGACGTCGGCATCGCCATCAACTCCGGCGCTGCCATCGCCCGCGAGATCGCAGACGTGACCATCAAGGCCGACAGCCTCGAGGAGCTGGTCGTCCTCAAGACCATCGCCAACTCCCTGCAGCGCCGTGTCAGCGCCAACTACCGCTTCGTGCTGACCTTCAACTCTGCCCTCATCGCGCTGGGGGCAATGGGCATCCTGCAGCCTGCGTCCTCTGCCATGCTGCACAACCTCTCCACCATCGGCATCAGCCTCAAGAGCATGACCAACCTCATCCCCGAGGAAAAGGCTCAGAAGGCTCTGGCGGAAAAGAACTAAATCCCATCAGATACAAAAATACCGGCTGTGCATTCAACACAGCCGGTATTTTTATGTTCAGATATTACTCAAGGCCGATCTGCTGGGCGTACTCTTCCAGCAGCTCCCGCTCGAGGAAGGGGGTCTTGACGCCCTCGCGGTCACGGTAAGTCTCATGGCCCTTGCCGATGACGGCGATGAGGTCGCCCTCCTGTGCGTGGTCAACAGCATAATGCAGGGCGTCGAGGCGGTCGGGGATCTCCACGAACTTTGCATCGGGGTTGCCCTTGTTCATGCCCACGCGGATGTCGGCGATGATGTCTTCCACCTTCTCAAAGCGGTTGTTGTCCTCCGTGAGGATGGAGAAATCGGCCATCCTGGCACAAATTTCGCCCATGCCGTAGCGGCGCAGCTTGGAGCGGTTGCCGCCGCAGCCGAACACCACCACGAGGCGGTGGGGGTCGTAGGCCCGCAGGGTGGTGAGCAGGCTCTCGGTGGAGACTTCGTTGTGGGCGTAGTCCAGCAGGATGGTGAACTTCTTGCTGATGGGGACCAGCTCCACGCGGCCCTTGACCACACAGCGGTTCAAACCTTCGTGGATGGCCTCATCGGGCAGGCCCAGCACCTTGCCCACAGTGAGAGCGGCCAGCGCATTGTAGACGCTGAACTCGCCGGGCATATTCACCTTGACGTCCATATCATCCTTGCCGGAGACATGGAACTGGACGCCGAGGAAGTCATGGGTGCGGAGCAGCTGATAAGTACCGGCGCGGTAGTCGGCCTTCTCGCTGCAGCCGTAGGTCACCAGCTTGCAGGTGTGGCCTTCCAGCAGGGCCTCGGTGTTCTCGTCGTCGATGTTCACGACGCCGGTGGTGCAGCGCTTGAAAAGCTGACCCTTCCAGCTGCGGTATTCTTCAAAGGTCTTGTGCTCGCCGGGGCCGATGTGGTCGGGCGAGAGGTTGGTGAAGACGCCGATGTCGTAATGGATGCCCGCCACGCGGTCCATCATGAGGCCCTGACTGGACACCTCCATCAGCGCCGTATCGCAGCCGGCGTCCAGAAACTCCCGGAACGTCTTCTGCAGCTCATAGCTCTCAGGGGTGGTGTTGGCCGTCTCCTGATGGTGGCCGAGGAAGTAGATGCCGTTGGTGCCGATCATGCCCACTTTGCGGCCTGCGGCTTCCAGCACGCTCTTTATCATGTGGGTGGTGGTGGTCTTGCCCTTGGTGCCGGTGACGCCGATCATGGTCATCCGGCGGGAGGGGTTGCCGAACAGGTTGCCGCTCATGAGCGCCAGCGCATAGCGGCTGCTCTCCACCTTCAGCACGACAGCACCGGGGACGGTGGAAAGGTCGATGTCATGCTGGACCACCAGCGCCGTCACGCCGTCGGCCACGCACTGGGCGGCGTAGTCGTGGCTGTCCCGCTGGGTACCCACGATGCAGACGAAAAGCCGGCCCGGGGCCGCCTTGCGGCTGTCGTAGATGATGTCCTCGATGTCAAGTTCAAGGCTGCCCTGCACCAGCGTATAGGACACGCCCTCCAACAGTTGTTCCAGTTTCATGGTTCAAATGCTCCTTATTGCTGTTCTGCCGCTGCGGCAGTGGGGTCTTCGGCGGGCGCGGCTTCCGCGCCCTCAGTATCGGGTTCGGTGCCGGAGGCTTCCTCCGGCTGGCTCTCGGCTTCTGTCTCCGCCGGGGCGGCAGGCTCTTCCGGGGCCGTCCAGCCCGAGGGCAGGGTCGGCTCGCCCTGTGCAAAGCGGAATTTGCGGCTGGAAGAGGCACTCAGGTGGCTCAGATCCAGCATACCGGTGTCGGTGGGCGAGCAGCCCTTGCCGTCCTCGTTGAGCAGGACATACTTTGCCAGCCGGAGTTTGTAGTCCAGCTCATTCAGGGTACCCAGAAGCACGCTGATGCGGCCCTGATACAAAAACGCCATCTGCTCCGGGTCCTCGAACTCGATGCGGGTGACATCCGCCCCCAGCTCACTGCTGTCCAGTGCGGTCAGCAGAGTGTTCAGGGACTCGAGCCGCTTATCCGTGGGCGGTCCGGCCTCGCTGGATGCGGCGCTGTCAGACGCCGCGCTGCCCGAAGACGGGCCGGACGGTCCTGTCTCAAATTCCAGCTGTGTACCCGGCGTCGTGGATACCGGCTCGCCGCCGCAGAGGATGATAAGGTCCGGCTGGGCCGAATCCTGATCCAGTATCTTCAGCCCTGCAGAAAGGCTCAGCCAGCCGCCGGACGTCTGCATGGCGTAGACGGCAGTGGCCGCGTTGGTCCGCACCACTACGGTGTTAGGGTAATCCCGCTCCACCTGGATATTTTCCAGCAGCGGGAACTGCTTTTCCAGCGCAGCGGCCTTTTCGGCGGGGTCAAAGCTGAAGATGTTCTCTTCCGCGTGGACGCCCAGCGCCTGCAGGATCTCAGCGCTGGAATAGCCGCCCACCTCCTGCACCACCTCTCCATCGACCGCCACCTCTAAGGTGTTTATCTTGAAGAGCATGGTCACGGTGAGGTAGACGCCCACCCCGATGACGCAGAGCAGCAGCGCCAGCGCCGTCAGGCGGCGGATGGCCCTGCGGCGGCGGACAGCGGCCCGGGTCAGACGGCGCTTTTTTCTGCCCTCCCGCCGGGCCGGGCTGCGGAGGTTCGCCTCCGTGGGGCGGTAGCGCCCGCCGCTCTGGGGCCTCCGGGCGCTCTGGACGTTCTGGGGCCGCTGGCCATTGCGGGGGCGGCTCCCATTTGTGGGGTAGGCGGTCGTGTTCTGACGGGGCCGCTGGCTTCTCTGCTGGCCCTGACGGCGGCTCTGGTTCTGGTTATTGGGCCGTCGCGCCGTCTGCTGGGGAAACCGGATGCTGTTGTCCGCATATCCCGAGCTGTGGTTTTCGAACGTCACATTGCCGCCCGAGAAGTCCAGCGTCTGCTCCTGATAGCCCTGCGTCCGGCGGCGGTCCTGATTCGAGGGACGCCGGTCCTGCGTCCAGTCGTAGGCTTTGCGGGGCTTTCCCTGCCGTCGGGCGCTGTTCTGCTGGATCGAACTGCTGGGGCGTCGGCTCTTGTTCCGATCCTGCTGCATGGTGCGGCGTCGCCTCCTTTCCGTCTGATTATTTTATCACAAGAGTGCTGCCGAATCAATCACGGCGTCTTGACCAGTTTCATCAGGGCGTCGGCGATGCGGTCGAGGCTGTCGTCCACCGAAAGGGTGCGGGCGTTCCTGCCCATGGCAGCCAGCCTGCCCGGCTCGGCCAGCAGGCCGGAGACGGTCGAGACCAGCTTCTCGCCGGTCAGATCCTTTTCCTCGATGACCACAGCGGCACCGGCCTTCTGCAGCTCCATGGCGTTGTAATACTGGTGGTTCTCCGCCACATTGGGGCTGGGGATGAGGATGGCGGCGCGGCCCTCGGCTTCCAGTTCGGCCAGCGTCAGCGCACCGGCACGGCTGATGACGAGGTCGGCAGCGGCCAGCAGCTCGGGCATATTGTTGATATATTCCTTCACCACGAGGCTCTCGCCGGGGGCAAAGCCTTTTTCCTTTTCGAGATTTTGAAACAGCTCCACGCCGTACTGTCCGGTGGCGTGGATGTGGAGCACAGGCTTGTGCTCCTTCTGCTCCCATGCGCAGAGGTCGGCCACCACCTCATTGACGCGGCGGGCACCGAGGCTTCCGCCGAAGGAGAGGATGACGGTGCGGTCACCGGCACCCAGCTGGGCGCGGATGGCGTCCCGCTCCCCTGCCTTCTCGAACACTTCAGGCCGCACCGGGTTGCCCACGACCTGCGTCTTTTCGGGCGCACCCAGCTTTTCCACAGCGGCAGGCACGGCGGCGAACACGATGTCCACGTCCGGGGCCAGCAGCTTGTTGGTCACGCCGGGGAAAGCGTTCTGCTCGTGGATGGCGGTCTTGATGCCCTTCTTGGCGGCGCAGCGCACCACCGGGCCGGAGACATAGCCGCCGCAGCCGATGACGAGGTCGGGCTGCACTTCCTTCATCATGGCCCGGGCTTTCGGGCCGGAGAGGGCCAGATTCCAGAGGGTGATGATGTTCCGCTTGATGTTGTTCAGGGAGAGCCTGCGCTGGAAACCGGTGATCTCGATGTGGTGGAAGGGGTAGCCCGCCTGGGTCACGAGGCGGTATTCCATCCCCTCCTTCCGGCCTGCAAAGTGTATCTCGGCGGACGGGTCGGCCTTTTTGATGGCTCCCGCGATGGCCAGAGCCGGGTTGATATGTCCGGCAGTGCCGCCGGCTGCGATCAGTATACGCATGGTGATCTCCTCCTTATCTGGATGTGCTCAATATCCCACGTTGGGGTCGAGCCGGATGGTGTTGTCGGACTTTTCTTTTTCCCGCTGTTCCCGCTGGGCGCGGAGATTCTCCCGCTCGAGGCGGGCGCGCTCGCCGCCCCGGCCGATGTTTATCATCACGCCCATCTCGGCCAGCAGCAGGATGAGGCTGGTGCCGCCGGAGGAGAAGAAGGGCAGCGAGATGCCGGTGTTGGGCAGGGTGTTGGTGACGACCGCGATGTTGCAGAACACCTGCCACGCAATTTGGGCCATGATGCCGATGCCCACCAGTGTGCAGTAGCGGTTCTCGGCGTGGAAGGCCAGCCACAGCCCCTGCACGAGGAAGAGCACGAAGAGCAGGATGACGATGACGGCACCCACGAAGCCCAGCTCCTCGCACACGACGCTGAAGATGAAGTCGTTGGTGCTCTCGGGGAGCCAGAGCTGTTTTTCGATGCTGTTGCCGAGGCCGAGGCCGGTGACACCGCCGGAGCCGATGGCGTAGAGGCTCTGCAGGGTCTGGTCGGTCATCTTGCTCAGGTCGTGGGTCCAGCCGTCCAGACGGCTCTGTAAGTACGGGATGGAGTCGATGTGCTCCAGCACGGTGCGGAGCAGCAGCACAGCGGACGCGCCGCCCGCCCAGGTGATGATGCCGCCGCTGCCGCCCAACAGCAGGATGGTGCCGCAGATGGCCGTCGTCAGGACGATGCCGGACATATGGGGCTCAAGCATGAGCAGAAACACCACAGGGATGAGGGGCAGCAGCGGGACGATGAGCTCCCGCACGATGCGCTGATAGAGCCACTGGCCTGCCGGGACGCGCCGCCCGGAGGCGGGGTCCAGCTTTTCCAGATGGGGCGCTTTCGCGGCCAGATGGGCCGTGAGCAGGATCATCTCGAACTTTGCGATCTCCGATACCTGAATGGTAAAGCCGATGCTCAGCCAGCGGCGGCAGCCGTTGAGGGGCGCACTGAACAGCACTGCGATGAGCATCACGATGCAGACGACATAGCCCGGCCCGACCATCCTGCGCAGAAAGCGGTGGTCGATGCGGGAGAAGAGCAGCATGACCGCGAGGCCCAGACCCAGGCAGAACACCTGCGACTTGATGTAGTAGAAGCTGTCGCCCATCCGCAGGTAGCCCGTGGTGTAGCTGGCACTGAACAGCATGATGAGTCCGAACACGATGATGACTGCCAGCGTCGCCAGCCAGTTGATGAGCACCTGCGGCCAGGGGCCGGGGCTCGACAAGATGGCAAAGGACTCAGACTTTTTTCTCCGGATGGTCGCCATCCGCATTCCCTCCTTATCGGGTCCCGGCTCAGCTGGCCCGCGCTGCCTGCAAGGTCAGCGCAAGGCCCAGCATCGCCAGGACTCCAAAAATATAAAAGATATTCACCGGGTCAAAGCCCCGCTTTTCCAGCCAGCGGTGGAGCGGCGCGGTGCCGAACAGCTGCCGCCGCCCGCCGGAGGCTTTCCAGACGATGATCTGCAGAGCCACCATGCCGCCCTCCAGCCAGTAGGGCAGGGCCAGCGGGAGCGTCAGCCCGGGCCAGCCGACGCTCAGCGGCACACAGCCCAGCGCACCGGCTAGAAACTGGCACCCCACCGCACCGGGGCGGAGCTTTGCGGGGTAGAAATTCCAGAGCAGGAAGGCCATCAATGCCCCGGCCAGCGCCGCCGGGAGGACCCCCAGCGGGAACCAGCCCAGGAGGGTCATGGCCGTCATGAGGCCCAGCATGGCGATGAAGGCGCAGCCGCAGACCGTGCCGTCCATGCCGTCGGCGGTGCGGGCGCTCTCGGCCAGCGCCACTAAAATCGCCAGCCAGACCACCGGGGCCAGCGGCCCGAGGGTGCAGTAGCCGACGCCCGGCAGGGCCAGCCCGTCGGGCAGGCAGTGGTTCAGTCCCAGCAGGGCCAGCACCAGCGTGCCGGAGGCTGCTTCCAGCGCCAGCCGCACCGGGCGGCGCAGCCCCAGCGGCGACCGATGCCGCAGCCGGACCAGATCGTCCGCCAGGCCCACGGCCCCGAAGCAGAGCGCCCCGAACAGGGCGATGAGCAGCCGGGTGGTCAGCAGGCTCTCGGTCCCCAGCAGCTCCGGCTGGGCGACACAGGCCGCTGTCCAGCCGACGCCCACCGCCGCCAGCGTCCCCACCATCAGGCAGAGCCCGCCCATCGTGGGCGGCTCATTTTCCTCCTGCTGGACGCGGAACGCCCGCAGCAGCGGCGTCATCAAATTCCCGAGCGCCGCCGTGAGGACGAACCCCAGCGTTGAGGCGACGATCAAGGCAAAACGAATCATAATAACGATACTCCAAGTGTTTTACTTTGTGCAGACGGGATAAAACAGGGCCAGCGCCTTTTCCAGCGCCATGCCCCGGCTGGCCTTCACCAGCAGAGCGTCGCCCGGGGCCATCCGGGCCAGCAGAGCGTCTGCGGCTCGGCTGTAATCCTCGGCGTGGACGACGTCGGCGAGGCCCGCGTCCTTTGCAGCCTTTGCCGTCCGTGCGGCCTCGGGGCCGTAGGTGACAAGGGCGGTCAGCCCGGCCTCTGCGGCCTGACGGCCCAGCTCTTCATGGGCGGGCGCGCTCATCCCGCCCAGTTCCAGCATATCGCCCAGCAGAGCGAAGCGGCGCTTGCAGGGGTACTCTTTGAACATCGCCAGCGCGGCCTTCATGCTGTCGGGGTTGGCGTTGTAGCAGTCCTCGATGACGTCCATGCTGCCTGCGTGGACCACCTTCTGGCGCATACCGGTCTGCTCGAAATCGGCCAGACCCGCGATGACGCCCTCGGGCGCGAGGCCCAGACGGGTGGCGGCGGCGTAAGCGGCCAGCGCGTTCGCCACGTTGTGGCGGCCCATCGCAGGAATCGTCACCTCATAGCGGCCTGCATTTTTATCGCAGAGGGTGAAGGCCATGCCGTCGCCCTCCTGCCGGACATCGAGGGCGCAGACGTCGACGTTCTCGTCGCCGAGGCTGAACCACACGGGCCGGACATGGGTGGGCAGAGCGGCTTTGCGCAGGAAGGGGTCGTCGCCGTTGAGCACGAGGGGCGAACCCTCGGCAAGGCCGGCGCAGATCTCCAGCTTCGCCTTGCAGATGTTCTCCTGACTGCCCAGATTGCCGATGTGGGACACGCCGATGCAGGTGATGATGCCCACATCGGGGCGGGCGCACTTTGCCAGACGCTCGATCTCCCCGGCGTGGCTCATGCCCATCTCGACGACAGCGTACTCCGTATCCCTGCCGATGCGGAAGATGGTGCGGGGCAGGCCCAGCTCATTGTTCTGGTTGCCCTCGGTCTTGATGGTATTGCCAAAGCCCGCGATGGCGGCGTAGGTCATCTGCTTGGTGGTGGTCTTTCCCACGCTGCCGGTGACGCCCACCACCTTCGGGTGGAACTGGCTGCGGTAGTTCGCGCCCATGACCATCATGGCGTGGTAGCTGTCGGGGCTGATAACCCGCCGTTCAGCCGGGACGCCCTCCATCGGGTGGTTGAGGACGACATAGGCCGCGCCCTCTTCCAGCGCCCTGGCCGCGAAATCGTGGCCGTCGAAGCGCTCACCGGGGAAAGCCACAAAGATGCAGCCGGGGCAGACCTCGCGGCTGTCGGTGGTCACGAGGCCGATGGGCTGGCTGTCGGCGAAGCCCTCGGGGGCAAGGCCCTTCAAAAGCAGGTCTGCTGCGATTTTTTCCATAATAAATCTCCTTATCCGCAAGTGATGGTGACGACGGTGCCTTTCTGGACGCTGGAGCCGGCGGCCTCGCTCTGGCTCTGCACGGTACCGGCGCTGTCGCCCGCCACCTGACAGTTCAGGCCGGCGGCGGTCAGCATCTGGCGGGCAAAGTCGGCACTCTTACCGCTGACGTCCGGCACTTCCGTGTGGCTGCCGGAATAGGTATCGGTGTAAAGATAGATGGTGGTGCCGCTGGCCACCGCTGCGCCCGCGTGGGGGTACTGGTAGGTGACGACGGCGGCGGTCTGGTCGCTCTCGCTCTCCACGAGCTGATGCTTGAGGCCCTTGGTATTCAGGGAGACCTGCGCATTGCTCCACTCCTTGCCCACGAGGTTCGGCACCTTGACGGTGTTCTGGCTGCGGTCGATGCCGTCGGTGGCAATGCCCAGATAGGGGGCTATCTCACTGATGATGTTGCCGACCACAGGCGCAGCCAGGATGGACGAATAGTCGGTGCTGGCGTTGTTGGGGTCGTCCAGCATGACGTAGACCAGAATTTCGGGGTCGTTGGCGGGCAGGACGGCGGCAAAGGAGGCGACCTTCTTGTAGTCGCCGTCGGCGCGGCGCTCCATGTTCAGCTGCTCGGACGTACCGGACTTGCCGCCGATGCGGTAGCCCGCGACGTAGGCGTTGGAGCCGCCGCCGGTGGTGGTGCCGTCGCCGACCTCGTATTCCATGATCTGGCGGATGGTCTCGCTGGCGCTCTTGCTGATGACCTGGCGGCGGACGTTCGCGCCGATCTCCTCGACGACATTGCCGTTCTGGTCGGTTATCTTATCCACCACATGAGGGGTGACGAGGTAGCCGCCGTTGACGGCTGCCGAGACGGCGGTGCAGACCTGCAGCGGGGTCACAGCCATTGCCTGACCGAAGGCGGAAGACGAAAGCTCGACCTCGCCCAGCTGGCTCTTGGTGTAATACTTCATCATGCCCGTCTCGTTGGGCAGGTCCACGCCGGTGCGCTCGGTGAAGCCGAACGCGTCGAAGTAGTCGTAGAAGACGCTGGGACCCAGCCGCTGACCCAGCTGGATGAAGTAGATGTTGCAGCTGTTCCGGAGGGCCTCGGCGAGGTTCTGGACGCCGTGGGACTTCTTACCGGCGCAGTGATACGTCTCTTTCGCCACGCCGTAGGCACCGGAGCAGTTGAAGGTGGTGTAATAGGTGGCCTTGCCCGAGTCCACACCCATGGCAGCCGTGATGACCTTGAAGACGCTTCCGGGGTAGTACAGCTCGGTGATGGTCTTGTTCTTCCACTGGATGTCGCGGTAGGTTCCGGTGTAGTCGGGGTCCTCTTCCGGTATCTTCTTGCCCTGCTCGTCCCGGAGATAGCTGCCATTGGCGTCTTTCTTGTAGATGGTGTAGATCTCCGGCTCGGCGTTCACCTGCTCATTCAGATAGGCCAGATTCTCGCTGAAATCCAGCGGAGCGTTGGGGTCGAAGTCAGGCTTCGAGGCCATGGCAAGGATGGCACCGGTCTTGACGTTCATGACGATGGCCGCGCCGCGGTTCTCGACCGTGTTGGCGTAGATGGCCTCGTTGAGGTAGCGCTCCACGACCTCCTGCACATTGACGTCCAGCGACAGCACCAGATTGGAGCCGTCCTTGGCGGCGTAAGTGGTGGCGTTGGCGTCGGCGATGGCGTTGCCGTAGGCATTGCGGAGGGTGATGGTGCGGCCATTGACGCCCGCGAGGGTGTCATTGTAGGATTTTTCGAGGCCGTAGAAGCCCTCGCCGTCGCCGTTGCAGAAGCCCAGCACCGATGCGGCGAACGCGCCGTAGGGGTAGTCGCGCTGGAAGCTCTTGGACGAAGAGACGGAGACACGGCCCTTCTTGATGACGGTGCCGTCTTCCAGAGTCTTGGCCTTGGCGTGGTCTTTATTATATTCGCTGATGTATTTCTCGATGGAGAGCTTGACGGCATTGTTCACCTTGGTGGCCAGCACCTGATAGGACGAGCCGTTCTTGGCCAGCGCGTCGTGGACGGTCTGGTACTGGGTCTGATATTCCGCCGAGGAGGTATCTACGCTGTCCAGACTCTCGCCGTCGCCGGAGAGCAGCCGCAGGGTGAGCTGGCGGCTCACATCGGCCAGCGTCGTCTCGTCCACGGTCTTGACAGCCTCACCCGTCTCCTCGACGGTCTGGCTGGTGAAGAGGGCCGTGCTGTAGCTGGGGTCGGCCCAGATGGTCCATACTACGCTGGTGGACGCCAGCGTGATGCCGGAGGCGTCGTAGATCTCGCCGCGGGTGGCCTGGATGGTGCTGTCCAGCAGCTGCTGCTGGGCCGCATACTGGCGGAAGGTCGCGCCCTGTTTTATCTGGATGTTATACAGGCTGTGGGTGACGATGCCCGCAGCCGCCACTACAAAAAATACCGCCGCGCCGAAGCTGAAATGCCGCAGCCGCGCACTGAGGCGCTCGTGCGGGTCGCTGCGGCGGAGGCGGTAGTAGATGCTCTTATGCTGGTCGTTGGAGGGCTTGTTTTGCATGGTATTCTCCTGCAGAAACCAGAAAAGCGTGCGCTGCCGCACGCTTTTCTGTCTGTTTGCTTATTTTACGCTGCGGACGGAGGCCAGAATGGTCATGGCACCGTCGTGCAGGAAATCCGTCCACTGGTGGACAGCCGACTCCCTGCGCACCAGCACACTGTCGCTGTCGAGGCGGATGTAGGTGAGCTGGCTCTGGTCCATCTTCATGAGGCCCAGCCGCCCGGCCACTTCTTCCACGCTGGTGATGTTGGTCTTGCTGTTGAGGACACTGTTATAGTAGGTGTACTGGCTCTGCTCGCTCACGAGTTCCGCTTTGGCCTTCTGGATCTGGTCGTTGACCTCCACCAGCTGGGCCTCGCTCCACAGCAGGCTTACCGCAAAGCCTGCCAGCAGCGCCATCGAGATCAGTTGAAGTGCGTGCTGCATGGCCGCCTGGAACGGGCTGAGACGGCGTTTGCCGCCCTTTTCCACCCGCAGTGCGACCTTGCGCTGAGTCTGAGGCGCTTTTCTGCGACGCACCTCAGACGACATATCATAAGCTGGCTGACCCATAGTTGATCTCCTCCTCTTACATTGAGCGGCATCTTATCCGGCTCAGAGTTTCTCCAAAACGCGCAGATGGGCAGAACGGCTGCGCCGGTTCTCCTCCAGTTCCTGCTTGTCGGCCTCGATGGGCTTCCGGGTAATGAGCTTTGCCTTCGCCTTGCCGCCGCAGACGCAGACCGGGAACTCCGGCGGGCAGGTGCAGGCGGTGGACCAGCGGCGGAACTTATTTTTCACCAGCCGGTCCTCCAGCGAATGGAAGGTGATCACACACAGCCTTCCGCCCGGGGCAAGGTGGTCGAAGATGGTATCCAGACCTTCCTCCAGAGCGTCCAGCTCGTGGTTGACCGCGATACGCAGCGCCTGAAAGGTGCGCCGCGAAGGATTCTTGTTCTTGCGCCGCTCCGCAGGCGGCATGGCGCCGGCCACGATGTCGGCCAGCTGCAAAGTCGTCTCGATGGGGGCTGTCTCGCGGGCCTCCACGATGTGGCCGGCGATCTGCCACGCATAGGGCTCTTCGCCGTAGTCCCGCAGGATGCGGGAGAGCTCTTCCCGGCTGGCGGTGTTCACGAGGTCTGCCGCCGTCTCCCCCTGCTGGCTCATCCGCATGTCCAGCGGGGCGTCTGCCCGGTACGAAAAGCCCCGGGCCGCGTCGTCCAGCTGGTGGCTGGAAACGCCGAGGTCCAGCAGCGCACCGTTTATCTTCTCGATGCCGAGGCTCTCGAGGGCTTGTCCGGCATAGCGGAAGTTTATCTGCCCCCCCGTGGCGGGGAGCCCGGCCAGCCGCGCCCTGGCGGTCTGCCCCGCGTCGGGGTCCTGGTCGAGGGAGACGAGCCGCCCGCCTTTTGCGCCGTCCAGCCGGAGGGCGATCGGGCGGGAGTGTCCCGCGCCGCCCGCCGTGCCGTCGAGATAGGTGCCTGCCGGGTCGATGTTCAGTCCGTCGAGGCACTCGTTCAGAAGCACGGGGATATGCTCAAACGAGGCCGGGTCGAACTGTGCCAAATCTTCTGTCTGAGTCATCGCGCCCAGCCTCCTTTCGTTTCGTGTTCCGAGCCGTCCGATACGCCGGACATCTCCCGGGGAGTTTGTCCCGTTTTCTGCTCTGTCAAGATACCTGACGACTCTATTTTATTTTAGCAAATCGAAACGCCGAATGCAAGTTTTTTCCTGCGCTTTTTTCCTACAAAATGTTACAAAAAAAGCCCCTGCGAATCGTCATTTTTACTCGCAGGGGACTGGATTCAGGTCAGGAGCGGCTCATCACACGCCGCGGCGGGGGTTCTGGCGCAGGTTCGCGCGGACATTTTTCACCTGGGCGGCGTTCTCAGACATCGTCTCCTCGGTGGTTTTCAGCATATTATCGCAGTAATCCGTGACCGTCTGGCGGACGGTGCGGGCCTCGGTCTGGGCAGCGGAGACGATCTCGGACGCACGCTGCTGGGCGGCGCGGACGATCTCGGCCTCGCTCACGAGGATGCGGGCGCGCTCTTCTGCCTTCTTGACGATGGCCTGTGCCTGCGCGTTGGCCGACTCGATGAGCTGGGCGCGGTCGCCGACGATGGACTGGGCCTGACGCAGCTCCACGGGGAGGTTTGCGCGGATGTCATCGAGATAGTCCCGAATTTGTTCCACATCCACGATGCGTTTGCCGCCCGAAAGGGGCATTCCGGTGCTCTCTTCCAGCAGGTCTTCGATGGTATCCAAAAGCTCGTTGACGTTCATCACGCTTCTCCTTCTTCCTCTGCGGCGTCTGCCATGGGTCTCACATATTTCCAGAGCAGGACTTTGCCGTACTTATACTGCTTCTTCAGCTGTAAACCGCCCACTTCGGCGGGGAGGACGAGTTTCGTCTCGCTCTCGCAGATGACGATGCCGCCGGGGGCGACGCACTTGTCCACGATGGGGAGGATATTTTCCAGCGTGCCGTTGTGGAAAGGCGGGTCCAGCAGCACCAGATCGAACTGTTCCCGGCAGGCCGAGAGGAAGCGGGCTGCTTCGCCGATATTGACGCGGCTGCGGTCAAAGACGCCGCAGTTCTTGCAGTTCTTCATGACGATGTTCACGGCCTCACGGTTCTCGTCCAGAAACACGCACCGGGCAGCGCCCCGGCTCAGCGCCTCAATGCCCAGCTGGCCGCTGCCTGCGTACAGGTCCAGCACACGGGCTCCGGGCAGGTCGAACTGGACGATGCTGAACATCGCCTCCTTCACCTGATCGAGGGTGGGGCGGGTAATATCCGTGCCGGGCAGCGCTTCCAGCCGTCTGCCGCGGGCTTCTCCTGCAATGACTCGCATGGTTTTGGCCTCCTTCGGGTCTTTCCTGTTATCGTAACTTCATATTATCGTCATACCGCCGGTCTTTGTCAAGGGCAGCGTCATGATTCGTTGCGTTACGGTCATGAATGTGCTAAAATCATACCAGAACGCCGCTTTTTCGGGCGTACAAAAGGAGAGTATTTATCATGAAAGTCCTGCTCATCAACGGCAGCCCCCACGAGAAGGGCTGCACCTATACCGCACTGAGCCTCATCGCCGGGGAGCTGAATGCCGCCGGCATCGAGACGGAGATCCTGAACGTCGGCACAAAGCCCGTGGGCGGCTGCATCGGCTGCGGCGGCTGTGCTGCCGGCAAGGGCTGCGTCTTCGGCGGCGTGGTCAACGAGGCCATCGAGAAAGCCAAGACTGCCGACGCCTTTGTCTTCGGCACGCCGGTGCATTACGCTTCCGCCTCCGGCAACATGACCAGCTTCATGGACCGTCTCGCCTACGCGGGCGGCAGGTATCTGGCCTACAAGCCCGCCGCCATCTGCTGCTCGGCCCGCCGCGCCGGCACCACATCCACCCTTGACCAGCTGGTGAAGTACCCTGAGTTCTTCCATATGCCTCTGGTGAGCGGCTCCTACTGGCCCATGGTCCACGGCTCGAACCCCGAGCAGGTGCTGCAGGACGCCGAGGGCTGCGCCGTCATGCAGGAGCTGGGCCGCAACATGGCCTGGCTGCTCCGGTGCATCGAGGCCGGCAAAGCCGCGGGCATCCAGCACCCGGAGAATCCCCGCAGACCCATGACCAACTTTATCCGCTGAGCTTTTTCAAAGAAGGGCCGCGTTCCCGGCGGGAACGCGGCCCCTTCTTTTTGAAATTTTATTCAGAAACCGATAAAATCCGGCCCGGATTCTTTTTTCGTTCATAACTTTGTGGTAGCATAGGAACTAAAGTATTTTGCCACGGAGAACATTTGCCATGGAACACTACGATTGGAACGACGGCTGGCTCTTCACCCCGGTCTTTGACCCCGCCATCGTGCGGCCGGAATGCCCGGAGCTGACCCTTGAGCCGGTGCGCCTGCCCCACACGGTCAAGACCCTGCCCTACAATTACTGCAACGAGAACGACTACCAGAAGCTTTCGGGCTACCGGCGGGAGTTTTTTGCGCCCAAAGAATGGGAGGGCCGCACCGTCCTGCTCACCTTCGGAGCCGTGGCCCATGACGCCACGGTGTTCTGCAACGGGCGGCGGGTGTTCCACCACAGCTGCGGCTACACCGCATTTACCGTCGATCTGACCAGTGCTCTCCATCTGGGCCAGAAGAACGTGGTGGCTGTCCGCTGCGACAGCCGCGAAGATTTGAACATCCCGCCCTTCGGCGGGCAGATGGACTTTCTGACCTACGGCGGCATCTGCCGCGCCGTCTGCCTCGACGTGAAAGAGCCCGCCTACCTGCGGGACATCTTCATCGAGACGAAGGCCGAGGGCGATTTCCGCACCTACACGGCCACCGTGGGCGAGACGGTGGGCTGCACGTTACAGGCCGAGATCCGCAGCCCCTCGGGCAGCCGGGCGTTCTACACCGGCGAGCTGTCGCTGCCCATCACCGGCGCACTGAACAGCGTCCATCCGTGGAGCATCGAGCACCCCACCCTCTACACCCTGACCGTCCGGCTCATCCGTCCCGGCACCGGCGGCCTGCCCGACCGGGTGCTGGACGAGAAAAGCTGCCGGTTCGGCTTCCGCACTCTGCAGTTCGTGGCAGGCGGGCTCTACCTCAACGGCCAGCGGGTGGAGCTGCGGGGCCTCAACCGCCGCCAGAGCTACGCCTATCAGGGCTATGCCATGCCCGACAGCATCCAGCGTCTGGACGCTCAGCTCCTGAAAAAGCAGCTGGGCTGCAACGCCGTGCGCCTCACCACGCCCCCCAGCCCCGCCTTCCTCGATGCCTGCGACGAGCTGGGCCTTTTGGTCTTTGTGGAGATGCCCGGCTGGCAGCACGTCGGCGACGACATCTGGAAAGCACAGGCTCTGCAGAACTGCCGCGAGATGGTCTGCCAGTGCCGCAGCCACCCCAGCATCTTTTTGTGGGGTGTGCGGGTCAGCGGCAGCGCCGACGACGAGAGCTTTTATAAGCGCACCAACGAGACGGTCCGCCGCCTCGACCCCACCCGCCCCACGGCTGGCACCCGCAGCACCCGCCGCAGCCAGCTTCTGGAAGATGTATACGCCTACACCGACTACTCCTACCACGGGCGCGGCGTCGGGTGCGAGGCCCGCACCGCCGTCACCCCCGACACCCGGAAAGGCTATCTCATCAGCGAGTTCGAGGGCGCCCAGTTCCCGGCCAAGTCCTTCGACGACGAGCCCCACCGCCTGGCGCAGGCCCTGCGCTACGCCGCCGTCCTCAACGACACCATCGCTCAACAGGGCGTGGCGGGCAGCTTCGGCTGGTGCATGACCGACTACAACACCCACCGCGAATTCGGCAGCGGCGACCGCATCAGCTATCAGGGTGTGATGGATATGTTCCGCAGCCCGAAGCTTTCTGCCGCCGTCTACGCCAGCCAGAAGACGCCCCGCTCCCCCTCCGACATCGTGCTCGAAGTCTCATCCAGCATGGCGCTGGGCGACCATCCGGGCGGCTTTGCGGGGGCGTGCTGGGCGTTCACCAACGCCGAAAGCCTGCGGCTCTACCGGGACAACGACTTCGTAGCCGAGTTTACCCCCGACCGCCGGGGCCGCTTTGCGGCTCTGCCCCACCCGCCCATCGAGATACACGATTTCGTGGGCCTGCTGCTGGAGAAATACGAGGGCATCGACCGCACTGCCGCGCCGCAGGTGGCCGCCATCCTCAACGAGATGCGCCGGGACGCCATGGAGCTTTCGCCCCTGTCCCGGGCGCGGATGTACTCGCTGCGCCTGAGCTGGAACGAGCTGGTGCAACTTTACTACAAATATATCGGCGTGCTGGGCAGCCCCGCTGCCGTTTACCGCTTCGAGGCCGTGTGGCATGGCCGGGCCGTCCGCACCGTCGTGAAGGAGCCGGTGCAGAGCGTCCGGCTGGAATGCACCGTCCACAATCCCATCCTGACCGACGGTCCCACCTGGGACTGTGCCGCCGTGAGCCTGCGGGCCATCGACCAGAACGGCAACCTCCTGCCCTATTGTGGTGAGGCCGTTCAGCTGAGCGTAGAGGGGCCGCTGCGCATCCTCGGCCCCAGCGTCGTCCCTCTGCGGGGCGGCATGGCAGGCACCTATCTCGCCACCACCGGCGAGGCCGGCCCGGCCAAGCTCCACTGCCGGATGGAGGGTGCCCTGGACACCGAAGTTTTCCTCACCATCCGCTGCCGGGAGGAGTGAGCGGCCCTTAAATGCCGTCTCTTTACGATAGGTTTGCACTCTGTTCAAAATTTTCTCATGGTTGCATGGTATCCTGAAAGCAGAAAAACACAGAAGGGCGGCGCACCCGCCCCTCTTTTATGAGGAAGGACGTTTATGAAAGAAAAGATACGCCAGTTCATGATAGGCCGCTACGGCACCGATGGTCTGAACCAGTTTTTGAACATCGCCTCTCTCGTGCTGATCCTGGTCTATATCCTCACCCGTCTGCCGCTGCTGCTGTACGTCGGCGTGGTGCTGCTGGGCTTGTGCTACTACCGGATGTTCAGCCGCAACATCTCCAAGCGCACCGAAGAAAACTATAAATACTACGCCGTGAAGGACCGCATCCGCAATAAGTTCAGCGGCCTGAAGGACCAGTGGGACAACCGCAGACTCTACCACTATTACCGCTGCCCCCAGTGCCGCCAGAAGCTGCGCGTTCCCCGGGGCCGGGGCCGCATCCAGATCTCCTGCCCCCGCTGCGGCACCCAGTTCATCAAGAAGAGCTAACGTATGTTTGGATATGTCATCCCGAATCAGGCCGCGCTGGACGACGAGGCCAAGGCCCGCTACCGCACGGCCTACTGCGGCCTCTGCCGCCGCATCGGTGCGCTCCACGGCCTGCGGGGCCGTCTGACGCTGAGTTACGATCTGACGTTTCTGGATCTGCTGCTTTCCAGCCTCTACGAGGGTGAGAGCGAGTGCGTCACCGGCAGCGGCCACTGCCCCATCCACCCCATCCGGAAGATAAATTGGCGGCACAGCGGCCCCACCGACTACTGCGCCGATCTGAGCGTGGCGCTCCACTACTACAACGCCGCCGATAAATGGAACGACGACCACAGCCTGCTGGGCCTCGGCTTCGAAAAGCTGCTGGACTCCCCTGCTCAGACCGCCGCACAGCGCTGGCCCCGACAGTGCAGCGCCATCCGCACCTGCCTCGACCGGCTGGCTCAGCTGGAAGCCGAGGGAAGCGAAGACCTCGACGCTGTGTCGGGCTGCTTCGGCGAATTGATGGCCGAGCTGTTCGACTACAAGCAGGACCACTGGTCGCCGGAGCTGCGGAGCATCGGCTTCCATCTGGGCAAATTCATCTACCTGCTGGACGCCTACGATGACCTGGCACGGGACGAGAAAAAGGGCGCATACAATCCGCTGCGCACCCTCAGCCGTCAGCCCGGCTACGAGGAAGAGATGCGGGAAATTTTTGAGCTGCTGTTGGCCCGGTGCGCCAGAAGCTTCGAGCGTCTGCCCTGCGTGGAGGACGCGGACCTTCTGCGGAACATCCTGTATTCCGGCGTGTGGCTCAAATACAACTGCAAACAGGCCAAAGAGACCCCAAAAAAGTAACCAATTCCGCCCAAAAGGCGGATTTTGTCTTGATTTTGCAGGCACTGTCCTGTAGACTGTAATATTGTATGGAACAAAAAGGCCGCGCATGGCCTGAGAGACGTGAGGAAGTAGACCCATGAGAGATCCCTATGAGGTGCTGGGCATCCAGCGCGGCGCAACCGACGACGAGATAAAGAAAGCCTACCGTGCCAAGTGCAAGCGCTGGCACCCTGACCTGAACCCCAACGACCCCACCGCCGAAGAGCACTTCAAAGAGGTGCAGGCAGCTTACGACGCCATCACCAAGGGCGACACCGGCCCCCAGATGGGCGGACAGCCCGGCGGCGGTTACGGCTACGGCCAGCAAGGTTATTATCAGGGCGGCTACCAGCAGGGATACGACCAGGGCTACAGCCAGAACGGCTGGCAGCAGGGCGATTTCGGCTTCGGGTTCGACCCGTTTGGTTTCGGATTCGGTTTTGGCGGCTATCAGCAGCAGAGCGGGGCCAGCTACTCCGGCTCTGACAGCCCCGAGATGCAGGCGGCGCGCAACTTTGTAGCCAATGGCCGCTACGCTGAGGCCCGCCGGGTGCTGGACGGCATGAACAGCCGCTCGGCACGGTGGTACTACCTCTCCTCGCTGGCCAATCAGGGCCTCGGCAACAGCATCGACGCGCTGCAGGACGCCCGCCGCGCCGTTCAGCTGGACCCCAATAACACCGAGTACCAGATGCACCTGCGCCGGATGCAGAATCCCGGCCAGACCTACCGCACCCAGACCACCTACGCCCAGCCCGGCGGGCTGATGCGCTGGTGCTGGAGCATGATTTTGCTCAATCTGCTCTGCAACTGCTGCTGTGGCAGCGGCTGGGGCTGGCGGTTCCGGATGTAAATAAGACAGAAAAAAACCTCCCGTGCTGACGCACAGGAGGGTTTTCTTTTGATGTTAATTGATAACGATAGTCCGTGTGATCTTCTCGCAGGAATAGTTGCCGGAGACTGTTGCCGTCTGGGTGTAGATACCCGGCTGCGTCGGGAACTCCGTGGACTTGCTGCTGAACAGGCCCTTCTTTTTATAAGTACAGGTGACCTTAGCATTATCGACCACCACGCCGTCCGACTCCAGCAGAGCGCCGACATTGTGTGCCTCAGCCTCGGCCAGCGTCATCCCGGCGGGCAGGTCTTCGGCCCAGTAGAGGCGGACGCCCTCGGTCTTGGGCTTTATCTTGAACATGGCCACACCGGCGGTGTTCAGATCGCCGGATTCCAGCGCCACGGCACCCGCGATATAGCTGCCCGAATCCACGGGCTGCTCATCCAGATAGATGCGGCTGAACGCACCCTCGGGAAGGTAGCGGCGGATGAGCTCGAGAGAGAGCTTCAGGCCCATGGACATATCTTTCAGGGTGGGGATATAGAATTTCAGGGTATCCATCACCTTGACGACCTCATCGGCCACGCCCAGCAGCACACTGACGTCGTTGCCGTCGATGAGCTGTTTGACATAGGCGTAGACATTGAACTCTTCTACCTGGTCAGGGGTCTTGGACATCTTGCGGGGCAGGGGTATCATCTTGAGCAGGGTGCGGAGCTTATCGGAGAGCACGAGGGTGACGTAGCCCTTGGCTTCGCCCTTGATGCCCAGCACCACGCCGATATACTGCGCGTCCGCCGGGCGGGTGACTACCGACAGCTCGAACGGGGAGCCATAGACCAGCTTGCCGGTAGCCTGCAGACGGATGGAGACGACTTCATTCGTCTCTTCCAGCCGGGTCTGAGAGGCGCGGGGCAATTCGGTCTCTGCCGAGGCGGCCAGCACCGGGGTCATCATGCTCAGCATGAGGGCTGCTGTGAGAAGCAGCGAAAGCAATCTTTTGGCCTTCATATGGACAAACCTCCTGTATTCATCATCTTCAGCCGGGCGGGCCGCACAGGCTGACACTCCGGCTGATATAATTTTACCGCAAATCCCTGCTGTGGTCAATGACGGGATTCAAGCGTATCCGCTCGCAAAAAGACCGCCGCCCCGGCAGGGCAGCGGCCTCAGAAAATTTTATCGCAGCATCACAGGATACGCACCCGGATGACGGCAGGGATGGCCGAGAGCTTCGCGGCCAGTGCATCATTCACGGCACCGGTGGCGTCCAGCATGGTGTAGGCCATGTTCTTCTTGCTCTTGTTCACCATGTTCTCGATGTTCAGGCCCGCCTCCGTGGTCAGGGCGGTGATCTGGCTGATCATGCCCGGCTCGTTCTTGTGGATGATGCAGATGCGCTTGCCGCCGGCGCGGGGCTGATGCACCTCGGGCATATTCACCGAGTGGGTGATGTTGCCGTTCTTGAGGTAGTCGCTGATCTCCTGTGCGGCCATGACCGCGCAGTTGTCCTCGGCCTCCGGGGTGGAAGCGCCCAGATGAGGCGTGCAGATGACACCCGGACGGCCCAGCAGAGCTTCCGTGGGGAAGTCGGTCATATAGCTGGACACTTTGCCGGTGTCAAGGGCTTCCAGCAGGGCGTCGGTGTTCACCAGCTCACCGCGGGCGTAGTTCAGCAGCTTGACACCGTCCTTGCAGAGGGCCAGCGTCTGGGCATTGATGGTGTCCTTGGTGGTGGGCAGATACGGCACATGGACGGTGATGTAGTCGCAGAGGGGCAGCATATCATTCAGGTTGACGCAGTGACGGACCTGACTGCTCAGGTTCCACGCAGCATCAATGGAGATATAGGGGTCATAGCCGTAGACCTCCATCCCCAGCTCGATGGCGCAGTTGGCGACGCGGGAACCGATAGCGCCCAGGCCGATGACGCCGAGGGTCTTGCCCTTGATCTCGTTGCCCACGAACTGCTTTTTGCCCTTCTCCACGCTCTTTGCCATGGCGGGGTCACCGGCAAGACCCTGAGTCCACTGGGCGGCAGCAGCCACATTGCGGCTGCCCGCGATGAGCATACCGATGACCAGTTCCGCCACAGCGTTGGCGTTGGCACCGGGCGTGTTGAACACCACGATACCCTGCTCACTGCACCGGTCAAGAGGAATATTGTTGACACCGGCACCGGCGCGGGCAATGGCCAGCAGGTTGTCATTGAAGGTAGTGTTCAGCAGGTCGGCGCTGCGGACAAGGATGCCGTCGGGGGCGTCGGCGTCCACCGAGACGTCGAACAGGTTTTTGTTCAGCTTTGCCAGACCCACCGGGCTGATGGCGTTGAGTGTTTTTATCGTATACATAGGTGTGATCTCCTTTTGGAACGGGCTTGCCCTCTCCGTCTTTGCTTCGCAAATCCACCTCTCCCAAAGGGAGAGGCAAAAGCCTGACGGTCAGGTTCAGGCTCTCCCTTTGGGAGAGCTGTCACCGAAGGTGACTGAGAGGGCAAGGACGGTATAAATTACGCATTCTCTTTGCGGAACTTCTCCATGAAGTCTACCAGCTTGTCGATGCCCTCGGCCGGCATTGCGTTGTAGATGGAGGCGCGCATACCGCCCACGAGGCGGTGGCCCTTCAGGTTGACGAAACCGGCGTCTGCGGCCTCGGCG
Organism: Faecalibacterium sp. Marseille-P9312; assembly: GCF_902497445.1. Classification (NCBI taxonomy): domain Bacteria; kingdom Bacillati; phylum Bacillota; class Clostridia; order Eubacteriales; family Oscillospiraceae; genus Faecalibacterium; species Faecalibacterium sp. Marseille-P9312. The sequence goes on along the minus strand of NZ_CABVEW010000002.1, from coordinate 137,526 downwards.
CAGAACTTCTTGTCGAGGTCGGGGTCAGGGCTGGTGAAGGTGACGTTCATGGTGCTGCGGTAGCGGTGCTCCACAGGATTATTGAAGAAGTCCTGACCATCGAGGTAGTCGTACAGGACCTTGGCCTTGGCCTCGTTGATCTTCTGCATATTGGCAAGGCCGCCGATGTCGTTTTCCAGATACTTGAGCACCAGACCGGTCATGTAGATGCACCAGCAGGGCGGCGTATTGTACATGCTGTCCTTGGCCAGCAGGGTGGTGTAGTTCATCATGGTAGGTACATTGTCGGCGGCGTGACCCAGCAGGTCGTCCCGGACGATGGCGATGGCCATGCCGGCGGGGGCGACGTTCTTCTGGACGCCGAAATAGATGCAGCCGTACTTGGTGACGTCCACGGGCTTGGAGAGGATCATGGAGCTCATATCCGCCACCAGCGGCACACCCTCCACCTGAGGCACCTCGACATACTGGGTGCCGAAGATGGTGTTGTTCTGGCAGATGTGGATGTAGCTTGCATCCTTGTCGTAGTCGATGGCGTTCACGTCCGGGATGTAGGTGAAGTTCTTATCCTTGCTGGACGCGACGATCCTGGCCTCACCGAACTTTGCGGCTTCCTTTGCGGCCAGGTTGGAGAAGTTGCCGGTGACGATGTAGTCGGCCTTGCCGGTGGTCATGAAGTTCAGCGGCACCATGGCGAACTGCTGGGTCGCGCCGCCCTGGAAGAAGCCGACCTTATAATGATCGGGAATGTTCATCACCCGGCGCAGGGTGGCTTCGGTGTCGGTGATGATGGCGTCGAACCACTTGCTGCGGTGGCTCATCTCCATCACGCTCTGGCCGCTGCCGCCGTATTCGAGCAGCTCTGCCTGAGCCTGCCTGAGCACCTTTTCGGGCAACATGCTGGGACCTGCGCTGAAATTATAAACTCGTGCCATGACGGATTCTCTCCTTTTCCTCTATCTGACGGCCCGTTCGGGCGTTGTGCTCTGGATTTGTCCGTAGTATAATGGTTTTTGGGGGTGCAAAACAAGAGCATCTTTGCACAAAGTTGAGCCGTCAAAGCCCGGGCGGGCGTACTAAGCGCACAAATGTCCCCGTGCAGAGGACATTTTCAGAGACATTTGTAAAATAGCTCGTGGAGAACCGCATGGCTGCTGGGTTTTCTGCTCTTGTCCTTTCTCCTGATTTTTGGTACAATCGCAGTATCTAAGACAAATGTAAAATCAAGTTTTTTACTCAAAAAGGAGAGATGGCCCCCATGTATGGCATTCCGGACAGGCTGAAAGCCCTTTCGGCGGCGGAGGAACAGGTGCTTCTGGCCCTGTGGGACTGCAAACCGCCCGTGTCGCGGCGGGACATCGGTGCGCGTCTGGCCGAAAAAGGCTGGGCCGCCGCCACCGTGCTGAACTTTTTATACCGGCTAGAAGAGAAGGGCTGGGTCACCTGCACCAAGGAGCAGAACCACAACCTCTACGCCCCCACCGTCACCCGCCGGGCCTACGGCGTCTACACCATGCGCCAGCGGCTGGACACCGTCTTTGGCGGCGACCTCGCGCAGGCTGTGCGGGCGCTGGTGAGCGAGAGCGGCTGCTCCCAGAGCGAGCTGGAACAGGCCATCGCCGTGCTGAACGAAAAGCACGCAGAAGCGGAAGAATATGACCTGTATGACCCGTACGGCTGAGCATCCGCCTTTATAACACAAAAAGCTCCCTATTACGGGAGCTTTCGCGTTGCATTCTGTTAAATATTATGATAAGATAGCAGATGAAAAGGCGCTGCACATACGGCAGGCGGTTGGCTCCACTTCCGAAAGGAGGTGAGAGATATGCCCATTACTTTGACGTTCCATATTTTTGGACTGGTCTTTACCATCAGAGTGAAAAGCGAAAACCGCCACCCCGGCAGGTGACGGTTTTCTTGATAAACCTTAGTCACTAAAAGGGCCAACCGCTTGTCGCAGTGCCTTTTCTATTTGTAGTATAGTGATTTTTTACTGCTTTGTCAAGCATTCGGAGGATATAGGTATGGATTGCAAACTTCGCGCCAAAAACTGCGGCGGCTGCCCGATGCTGGCCACCGAATACGCCGCACAGCTCAAAAAGAAAGAGGCCGACGTCCGCGCCCTGCTGGGCAAATACGGCCCTGTCGCCCCCATCCGGGGGATGGAAACGCCCTACCACTACCGCAACAAGGTCATTTCCACCTTTGCCCCCGCCGCCGGTGGAAAACTCACCTCCGGCATCTACGCGGCCCGCACCCACAAGGTGCTGCCGGTGGAGAGCTGTCTTTTGCAGGATGAAGTGCTGGATAAGGTGATGCTGGCCGTCCGCGCCGCCGCCAACGCCTGCCGCTACCAGCCCTTCCACGAGGACAAAGGCACCGGCCTGCTCCGCCACTGCCTGCTCCGCCGGGGCGTCGCCACCGGTCAGGTGATGGTGGTGCTGGTCACGGCCCAGCCCGTGCTGCCCGGCGCGAAGAACTTCGTAAAAGCCCTGCTGGCCGAGGCCGAAAAGCGGGGCGTCCCCGTCACCACCGTCGTACAGAACTACAATCCCCGCCGCACCAGCGTCGTTTTGGGCGAGGACGAAAAAGTCCTCTACGGCAAGGGCTTCATCCTCGACACCCTCTGCGGCAAGACCTACGCCCTCAGCCCCCGCAGCTTTTATCAGGTGAACCCCGTCCAGACCGCCGTGCTCTACGGGCTGGCCGTCGATGCCGCCCACCTCACCGGCAAAGAAGTCGTCCTCGACGCCTACTGCGGCATCGGCACCATCGGCCTGACGGCCTCTGACAAGGCCCGGCAGGTGGTGGGCGTGGAAGTGAACCGGGACGCCGTCCGGGACGCCATCGGCAACGCAAAGCACAACGGCGTGAAGACCGCCCGCTTCTTTGCCGCTGACGCCACCGCATGGATCCGGGAAGCCGCCGACGCGGGCCAGAAGGCCGACGTCGTCTTCATGGACCCGCCCCGGGAGGGTTCGACGCCCGCCTTCCTCGAGAGCGTGGCCCGCATGGCCCCCAAGCGCATCGTCTACGTCAGCTGCAACCCCGAGACGATGGCCCGCGACCTCGCTCTCCTGACCCAGCAAGGCTACCGCGCCGAGGGCTTCACGCCAGTGGATATGTTCCCCCACAGCACACATTGCGAGGTGGTCGGGTCGCTGGTTCGTGTAAAATATAGCAGTTTGCGTTTTTAATGCACAAGCAACATCCGCAAACTGCATATCGCAAATATGCTATTTTGATAGGCACTATTTTTGAAAATTGCGATAAAAGCAGCACCATCCGGGAAGCCGTCAAGCTGCTGTCCAGCAAGGGCATCGTGGAGGCCCAGCAGGCGGACAAAGAAGCTGCCCCCGCCCATGACCCAAACCCAAAAAGCAGCAAGGCCCCGGAGCGATATGCTCCGGGGCCTGCTGTCATTTTTTATGGAAAAAAATCATGCTTTTCCGGGGTGCTGCGGGTTCACAGCATCTGCAGTGACTACGATGAAGCGCACCGTTGTCTGCTTTCCGTGAATGGTCAGAGTACCAAGTGCAGTGCCTATGTAGCGGATGTTTCCGGGTTCTTTGCCTGTCAGCTTATCTGCATTCGCAGCTTTTTGGCTCAGGATATTATTCATCACATTATGAGCCTGTCCGGTTGTTCCGATCTCATCGGCAATAACTGCTCCGCACCAAACAAAGCGGCTTGTTTCATTTTTGCCGCCCTCATTGAGCCCAAGAATCTTCATGACTGGCCCAGAAAATTTATTGCCCCCATCCCCCTTTGTGTTCCACTCCGCCTCGGACAACGCAGCGATAGCTTTTGCCATCGCTTGTTCATCCGTCCGGGGCTTAAAGGTGTAATCCTTGGTCAGTCCGGCTGCAACTGAACTCTTGACGATGTCATTCAGAGCATCCGCAATGTTCTTGTCATTCACAGCGTTGCCGCCGCAGGCGGTGAGAAGGGTCAGGGCCATTGCACCGGTCAGCACAACGGCCAGCAGTTTTTTCAGCATTTTCATTTGTCTGGTTCCTCCATATAATAAGCCTTTGTTCGCCATGCCCTGCTATGGCTAAGGGCTGGTTTGATTTTATTTTACCCCCCCCCCTATATATTTGTCAAGGGGACGTTCAATTTTTGTAAACTGCCACAAATCAACGGCCCAAAATTTAAGAATGCTGCACAAACAAGGCCCCCGGCCGGGAGCATTCTTGGCTCCGGGCCGGGGGCAGGAGGTACGATTTTGTCGGTTCAAAGCCCGAACAGGGCCAGCAGGCGGTGCCACAGTCGGACGAAGAAGCTGCCCCCACCCATGACCCAAACCTGAAAAACAGCAAGGCCCCGGAGCGATATGCTCCAGGGCCTGCTGTCATTTTTTATGGAAAAAAATCATGCTTTCCGGGGCGCTGCGGCGCTTATTATTTCTTCTCAACCGGTGCAGTGACTACGATGATGCGCACCGTTGTCTGCTTTCCGTAAATGGTCAGAGTATCAAGTGCAGTGCCTATGTAGCGGATGTCTGCGGGTTCGCCCTCCAGCTTATCTGCATTCACAGCGTCTTTGCTCAGGATATTATTCATCACATTATAAGCCTGTCCGGTTACTCCGATCTCATCGGCAAAAACTGCTCCATACCAGACAAAGCAGCTTTCTTCATTTGCCTCATTGAGCCCAAGAATCTCTATGACTTTCTCAGACAATTTACCCCCCGTTATGTTCCAATCCTTCTCGGACAACGCAGCGAGTTTTTGGGCCAGCTCCCGCTCTGCAGCCCGGGGCGTAAAGGTAACGTTCGTACCCTTAGCCTTAGCCATGTCGTTCATGGCATCCGCAATGTCCTTCTCGGTCACAGCGTTGCTGCCGCAGGCGGTGAGAAGGGTCAGGGCCATTGCACCGGTCAGCACAACGGCCAGCAGTTTTTTCAGCATCTTCATTTGTTTGGTTCCTCCATAAAGTAAACGGTGTTTTCCCTGCCTTGACAGGCAGCAGGGTTTATTTTGTTTCATTCTACCCCCCCCCCCCCTATATATTTGTCAAGGGGACGTTTAATTTTTGTAAATTGCCACAAATAATCGACCGCTGTTTTGAGTATGCTGCACAAACAAAGCCCCCGGCCGGGAGCGTTCTGGGCTCCGAGGCCGGGGGCGGGAGGTACGATTTTGTCGGTTCAGAGCCCGAACAGGGCCAGCAGGCGGTGCCACAGGCGGAGGAAGAAGTTCCCCTCCGAGGCGTTATCTGCCGTCGTCTCCACCGGAGCCGTTTCGGCGGGCGTCTCGGCGGTCTTGTAGAGGAACTTCACCCGGCTGGACGCACCCTCGGGTACACCGGCAAAGCTGGTGTAGTCGGCGAGGCGGCTGGTCATCTCTTCCACCACGGTCTGCAGGGCGTGGAGCTGGTCGGCGTCCAGCGCACCGGTGAGCTGAGAGATGCCCTCGTCGTTGAACTGCACGAGGCCGCCGTTGAGCTGGTCGGTGCCGTTCCGGAGCTGGAGCACACCGTCATACAGGGCGGATGCGCCGCCGGCCAGCTGAGCGCTTCCGGCCTTGGCGGCGTGTGCGCCGTCAGCGGCCGCAGCCACGCCGTCGGCGTACTGGCCGACGCTGGACACGAAGAACTGTATCTGGCCCAGATTTTCTTTCAGGGCGCGGACGCTGGCCATATCCTCGCTGTTGGCGGTCTGATAGACCAGCTCGTCGTGGATCTTCTGCTGGGCGTCGCTGTCGGTGAGCTTTTTCAGCCAGCCCATGATGAAATCGGGCGAGAAGCTCTGCATCAGGCGCAGGGCGGCCTCAAGGTCGTGGTCGGTCCTGGTGGCCGCGAGGTAGAGCGCGATGTCCAGCTGGCTGGCCTTGAACTGCGGAGCCTGCTCCCAGATGGTGCGCACCATCTTTCTGCGGCCTGCCGCCAGCGTCTTGTCTCCCAGCGAGAGGATGTCGTCAATAACGGCTTCATAGGTATCCCACGTCATGGGGGTGTCGATGAGGCCGTTCTCCATGAGGGTCTGGCTGGCGGAGTCCAGCACGCCGTCGGCCACCTGCTGTGCGCCGGAAGTCAGGGCGGCGTTGTTGGACGTCAGGGTGTCCAGCCCTTCCGTCAGCTGTCCGAGGCCGCTGTCCAGCTGGTTGGCCCCATCCAGCAGAGCCAGCGAACCGGCGGCAAGCTGTGCCGCACCCGCTTTCAGCTGCGATGCACCGTCCAGCAGCTGGTTCATGGCATCATTCAGCGCCGCGATGCCGTTGGTCAAATCGTTGAGGCTGTCGAGGTCGAAGACTTCATCCCCCTGCCCCAGTGCCTCGGCGCTCGCCGCGCAGGCCAGCAGGATCTGAGGTGCCGTCAGCGACTCCACGTCGGCCTCCACGGTCACGCTGTCCTGTAAGTACTCAGCCACGCCGTTCACCTGCTCGGGAAGCAGGCCCTCGAGGGAATCCTTCACGCCCGGCAGGGTGACGAAGGCCGCCACGCTGCTCTTGGCCGCACTTTCCAGCAGGCCGTTCACGGCGTTGACGTTGCTGGCGTCATCGCCCAGCACGACGCCCACCGCCGTGACCAGCGGGGTGACGATGGTGCGCTCTTTGCCGTTCACGGTCACTTTGCCGGTCTCATGGTTGGTCAGGTCGATGGTGAGCACGAGGTGGCCGCTCCGGCCCAGAAGCTCGCTGAGCGGGGCGGTCCTGCCGTCCAGCGTGTAGGTCACTTTGGCAGAGATGGGCAGCTGACGGTCCGTGTCGCCCTTATAGTAAACATCGGTGTCGTCGGTGTTCCAGACGAGGGTATCACCGTTCCGGGTGTACTCGGCAAAGCTCTCGGTGTTCACGATATTTTTCAGGGTGGACTTGTCCTCCACACCGGCGAGGCCGTCGGCATTGTAAAGATGTTCGCTGACGGTGGTCTTGGTGACAGAGCCGTCCGCTGCCATGACGGCATACACCGTCTCATCTTTTGAGAAGGGGGCCTTGGTCGCCGCAAAGGCGGGCTGACAGAGGCTGACCGTCAGGGTCAGGGCAAGCGCCGCAGAGCCAGCGCGGCGCAGAAAATTCTGAGTTTTTCTCATAGCATTCACTCCTTTGCAGCGTTGGGGGCGTTGAGCCAGTGGTAGGTGGTGCGGCAGATGAGGCCGTCCAGCAGCATCAGGCCGGCGGGCAGCACCAGCAGGATGACCACCATACTGATGAGCGCACCCCGGGAGATGAGCATACAGATGCTTTCCAGCAGCTCCACCTTGCTGATGGCCGCGACGCCGAAGGTGGCCGCGAAGAAGGTCAGGCCGCTTGTCAGGATGCTCTGGCTGCAGTGCTCGAGGGCCTGCTGTGCCGCCGCCTTGGGCGAGCGGAGGGCCAGCCGCTCTTCGCGGTAGCGGGTGGTCATGAGGATGGAGTAGTCCACCGTCGCGCCCAGCTGGATGGTGCCGATGACGATGCTGGCGATGAAGGGCAGCGAGTCGTCGATAAAGTACGGGATGCCCATGTTGATGGCGATGGCTGCTTCGATGCTGGCCACCAGCAGAATCGGCACCGACAGGCTGCGGAAGGACAGCGCGATGATGACCAGCACCGCCGCGATGGACCAGATGTTGACATTTTTGAAGTCTTCGTCGGCGATCTCCACGAGGTCTTTCATCATGGCACCCTCGCCGGTGACGAGGCCCTCGGGGTCTGCCTCTTTGACGAGGCGGACCAGCTCGTCCACCTGCGCGTTCAGCGCGTCGCTGCCCGATTTATAACGGCCATGGGGGAGGATGAGTTTGTAACCGCCGTTCTGGACGATGTTCATCAGCTCGTCGGGCAGAAGTTCCGTCTCAAAGCCCGGGCCGGTGATGGAATCGAGGCTCACCACCTGAGTGATGCCGTCCACCTCCTTTATCTCATCGCAGAGGGCGGACACCTGGGAGGCGGTCAGCTCCTCCCGCACGAGGATGAAGTGGTTGGTCATCATGCCGAAGTCTTCGCCCAGCTTGTTCGTACCCACGATGCCGGGCATATCCTGCGGAAGAGCGGCAAAAATGTTGTAGTAAATATCGGTCTTGCTCTGGGCCAGCCCGAAGGGGATCATCAGCAGGATGAACACCACCACGACGGGCATCGGGTGTTTGGAGACAAAATGGCTCAGGTGGGTGAGCTTGGGCATAAAGGTGCGGTGGCGGTATTTTTCCACCCACTTATCGAAGAAGAGAATGAGCGAGGGCAGGATGACGATGGTGCAAATGACGCCCAGCGCCACGCCCTTTGCCATGACGATGCCGAGGTCTGCGCCCAGCGTCAGCTGCATGGCGCAGAGGGCCAGAAAGCCCGCAATGGTCGTCAGGCTGGACGCCGTGATGGAGCTCATGGTCTTACAGATGGCGTTCTCCATGGCCTCTTCGTTGGAGGCACAGAGCTCCTTTTCCTCGTCGTAGCGGTGGAGCAGGAAGATGGAGAAATCCATCGTCACGCCCAGCTGCAAGACCGCCGCCAGCGACACGGTGATAAAGCAGACCTGACCGAGAAAAATATTCGTGCCAAAGTTATAGACCAGCGGGAAGAGCAGCCCCAGCATGAACAAAAACGGCGTGAGCCAGCTTTCCAGCGAGAGAAACAGCACCAGCAGACAGCCGCCCACGGCGCAGAGCACATACCAGGGCATCTCGCCCATGACCAGCTCTTTGGTGTCGCTCAGGATGACGCTGATGCCGCCGAAGAAGCAATTCTTCCGGAGGATCTTCTTGATCTGGGCCACGGCCTGCATCGTCTCCTCGCTGACGCTGGAGCCGCCCAACTGGACGATGAGGATGGTGGAGTCGTTCTTGCCGAACATAAACTGCTGGACATCCGCCGGCAGCATCTCCGTCGGCACTGCCGGGTCCAGCACGTCGCTGAGCCAGAAGGTGTTCAGCACGTCCGGCACCTCGTCGATCTCGGCCTTCATGGCCAACAGCTCGTTGGTGGGCATCCCCTCCACGGTGATCATGTTGGTGGAGGCCAGATGGTAATCCGTTTCCAGCAGCAGCTGGCCCACGCGGGAGTCCAGCTCCTGGGGCAGGTAAGAAAGGATGTCGTAGTTGATGGGCGTGGCGATGGCTCCCACTGCCGCCGGGATGAGCAGCAGGACCGCCGCGATGAGGATGAGCCTGCGCATCTTCACGATGGCCCTCGCTAATTTTTTCATTCATTTCCTCCCATTTTATCGTTCCGAAGAAAAACAACTTTTCTCGTTTTTCCGACACACCTTATTATAGTACACTCACCCGGGGTGTCAAGAGACAGCTCTGCCGACGTTCTACCTCTCCCTTTGCAAAACAAAAAGCGGGGCGCACAGGTGGTCAAGTCTGTGTGTCCCGCATTTTGTACTTTTTTGCACAGAGCGCCGTACCAGAGCGCCCCGCGCTGCGCGCAGGGAAAGCGGAGCAAACCATAAGCCGCTTTCTCTATAATTAGGAGAATGGAATGGAGGAACCGAATCGCCTCAAAGAGAGTTGCAGGCATCCCTTTGCAGTGAATCGGAGGAGCTTTGGTTAGATTTAACTAACCTCGCCGTGACAACAGGATACCATAGTTTGTCATGACTGTCAAGCCTGTTTTTTAAATTTTCAAAAAATTTTTCTCCGGCGGCCTCCATGAGCATTTTTCATAACAAAAACCGCCATCTCTTGTAGAAAATCCACAGGTTCCCTCTTGCTTTTTCTGAGAATCACTGTTATTATATTGTCAGACCGTTGCAGTCGGACTCGATTGCCTGTCTGCAGCGGCTCATAAACAGCGCAGGGGTTGCCATCCAAATACCTCTGCGCCCTGTACCACCCTGTCTTTCAGAAACCGCAATCGGCGGCTTTTTTAAGACGGAACAGTTAGACTGCTCTAACTAATTATTGCAACGCAGATCGGTTAGAGCGTCAGGAACGGAGCAAGGAGGTTCCAATGATCGATTTTGAACAGTGGGAAGGCTTTGAAGGCCGCATCTGGAAAGAGGAAGTCAACGTCCGCGACTTTATCCAGAAGAACTACACCCCTTATGACGGCGACGAGTCTTTCCTGGCTGGCCCCACCGAGGCCACCGATAAGCTCTGGGGCGCACTGCAGAAGCTGCAGAAGGCCGAGCGTGCCAAGGGCGGCGTGCTGGATATGGAGACCGAGGTCGTCAGCGGTCTGACCGCATACGGCCCCGGCTACATCGACGAGAGCCTGAAAGAGTTTGAGCAGATCGTCGGCCTGCAGACCGACAAGCCCCTGAAGCGTGCATTCATGCCCTACGGCGGCATCAAGATGGCGGAGCAGGCCTGCACTACCTACGGCTACCAGCCCTCTGAAGAGCTGCACAAGATCTTCACCGACTACACCCGCACCCACAATCAGGCTGTGTTCGATGCCTATACCCCCGAGATGAAGACCGCCCGCCACACCCACATCATCACCGGCCTGCCCGACACCTATGGCCGTGGCCGTATCGTCGGCGACTACCGCCGTGTGGCACTGTACGGCATCGACGCCCTCATCAAGTTCAAGCAGGAAGACTTCGCCAACTGCGGCGACGGCACCATGACCGATGACGTCATCCGCCTGCGCGAGGAGATCGCACGCCAGATCAGCGCCCTGAAGGGCATGAAGAAGATGGCCGAGGCTTACGGCTGCGACATCTCTCAGCCCGCCAAGACCGCCAAGGAAGCCTGCCAGTGGCTGTACTTCGGCTATCTGGCCGCCATCAAGACCCAGAACGGCGCCGCTATGAGCGTGGGCCGCATCTCCACCTTCCTCGATATTTATATCCAGCGCGATCTGGACAAGGGCATCCTGACCGAGAGCGAGGCTCAGGAGCTCATCGACCACATGGTCATGAAGTTCCGCATGGTCAAGTTCGCCCGCATCCCCAGCTACAACCAGCTGTTCTCCGGCGACCCCGTCTGGGCAACGCTGGAAGTGGGCGGCATCGGCATGGACGGCCGCAGCATGGTCACCAAGAACTGCTACCGCTTCCTGCACACCCTCGAGAACATGGGCCCTGCACCGGAGCCGAACCTGACCGTTCTGTACTCCTCCGCTCTGCCTGAGAACTTCAAGAAGTACGCCGCCAAGGTGTCCATCAACACCAGCTCCGTCCAGTACGAGAACGACGACGTCATGAAGCCCGTCTGGGGCGACGATTACTCCATCTGCTGCTGCGTGTCTGCTACCCAGACCGGCAAGGAGATGCAGTTCTTCGGCGCACGTGCCAACCTGGCAAAGTGCCTGCTCTACGCCATCAACGGCGGTGTGGATGAGAAGAGCCACGAGCAGTGCGGCCCCAACTACGCCCCCATCACCGGCGAGTACCTGAACTACGACGAAGTGCTGCCCAAGTACGTCCAGATGCTGGACTGGCTGGCCGGCCTGTACGTCAACGTGCTGAACCTCATCCAGTATATGCATGACAAGTACTACTACGAAGAGGCTGAGATGGCCCTCATCGACACCGATGTCCGCCGCACCTTCGCCACCGGTATCGCCGGCTTCTCCCACGTCATCGACTCCCTGAGCGCCATCAAGTACGCCAAGGTCAAGGTCGTGCGCGACGAGATGGGTCTTGCCACCGGCTTCGAGGTCGAGGGCGACTTCCCGAAGTACGGCAACGACGACGACCGCGCCGACGAGATCGGTGTCTGGCTGCTGCGCACCTTCCTTGAGATGATCAAGAAGCGCCACACCTACCGCAACTCCGAGGCTACCACCTCCATCCTGACCATCACCTCCAACGTGGTCTACGGCAAGTACACCGGCGCTCTGCCCGATGGCCGTGCCGCCTTCACCCCGTTCGCACCCGGTGCCAACCCCAGCTACGGCGCAGAGCAGAACGGCCTGCTGGCCTCTCTGAACTCCGTGGCCAAGCTGCCCTACCACTGGGCTCTGGACGGCATCTCCAACACCCAGACCATCAACCCCGATGCTCTGGGCCACAGCGAGGGCGAGCGCATTGAGAATCTGGTGCAGGTCATGGACGGCTACTTCGACCAGGGCGCACACCACCTGAACGTCAATGTCTTCGGCAAGGAGAAGCTCATCGACGCTATGGAGCACCCCGAGAAGGAGGAGTACGCAAACTTCACCATCCGTGTCTCCGGCTACGCCGTCAAGTTCATCGACCTGACCCGCGAGCAGCAGATGGACGTCATCTCCCGTACCTGCCATGCAGCTCTGTAACCCCATCGGATACGTCCACTCGCTGGAGACTTTCGGCTCTGTGGACGGCCCCGGCGTCCGCTTCGTCGTCTTTTTGCAGGGGTGCGCCCTGCGGTGCAAATACTGCCACAACCCGGAGACATGGGCTGAGGGCGGCGAGGAATGGACGGTGGACAAGCTCTTCCAGCGGGTGTGGCGCTACCGCAACTACTGGGGCAAAAAGGGCGGCATCACGGTCAGCGGCGGTGAGCCGCTGCGTCAGATGGAGTTCCTGACGGCGTTCTTCGAGCTGGCGCACTCCAAGGGCGTGCATACGGCTCTGGACACCGCCGGTCAGCCCTTCCGCCCCGACGATGCGGCTTATCTGGCCGATTTTGACCGGCTGATGAAGTCCACCAGTCTCGTCATCCTCGATTTGAAGGAGATCGACCCGGAGAAGCACCGCAGGCTCACCGGCAGGGACAACGCGAACATCCTTGCGATGGCGCGCCACATCTCCGACCTCGGCGTACCGCTCTGGATACGCCATGTCCTCGTCCCCGGCCTGACGGACGACGAAGACGGCCTGCGGAAGACCGCAGAGTTCATCTCGTCCCTCAAGACGGTGCAGCGGGTAGAGGTACTGCCCTACCACACGCTGGGCCTCTTCAAGTGGCAGAAGCTCGGCATCCCTTATCCCCTGCCCGATGCTGTCCCGCCCACGGCGGAACAGGTCAAGCGGGCCGAGGAGCTGCTGGAAGTCAGCAAATATACAGGCTGACAAAATCAGCTCATATAAAACAAAGAGGCGTGACCTTGCGGTCACGCCTCTTTTACTTTTTGTAATTTAACCGCCCAGATATGCACTGCGGACACGCTCGTTGGTCAGCAGCTCAGCACCGGTGCCATCCATGACCACGCGGCCCGTCTCGAGGACGTAGGCGCGGTCTGCCACGGAAAGGGCCATCTGTGCGTTCTGCTCGACCAGCAGGATGGTCATGCCCTCTTTGTGGATGTTCTGGATGATGTCGAAGATCTCCTGCACCAGCAGGGGCGACAGACCCATGGAGGGCTCGTCCAGCATCAGCATGGAGGCGTTGCTCATCAGAGCACGGCCCATGGCCAGCATCTGCTGCTCGCCGCCGGACATGGTGCCGGCCAGCTGCTTGCGGCGCTCCTTCAGGCGGGGGAAGAGCTCAAAGACCTTCTCCTTGTTGGGAGCGATGGTGGAAGCAGGCTGGGTATAAGCGCCCATGTCCAGATTCTCCTCCACGGTCATGTGCAGGAAGACATGACGGCCTTCCGGCACCTGTGCCAGACCGGCCTCGACGATTTTATGAGCGCGGACGCCCTTGATGCTCTTGCCCTTGTAGAGGACGTCGCCGGTCTTCGGGTGGAGCAGGCCGGAGATGGTCTTCAGGGTGGTGGACTTACCGGCACCGTTGGCACCGATGAGGGTGACGATCTCGCCCTCGTTCACCTCGAAGGAGACATCCTTGACTGCGTGGATGTTGCCATAAAAGACGTTGATATTATCAACTTTCAGCAAAGTCTGTGCCATCGTTCAGCCCTCCTTCTTGCCCAGGTAGGCTTCGATGACCTGGGGATTGTTGCGGATCTCGTCCGGCGTACCCTTGGCGATGATGCGGCCAAAGTTCAGCACGGCGATGCCCTCGCAGATGCCCATGACAAGGCTCATATCGTGCTCGATGAGCAGGACGGCAATGTTGAACTCGTCGCGGATGCGGCGGATGGTCTCCGTCAGCTCTGCGGTCTCGGAGGGGTTCATGCCGGCGGCCGGCTCGTCCAGAAGCAGCAGCTTCGGGCTGGTAGCCAGCGCGCGCATGATCTCCAGACGGCGCTGCGCGCCGTAGGGCAGACTGCCGGCCTGTGCATCGGCGAGGTCGGCCATGTGGAAGATGTCCAGCAGCTCGAAGGCACGTTCGGTGCAGCGCTTCTCTTCCTTCCAGTAGTTGGGCAGGCGGATGAGAGAGGAGCCCAGATTGTACTTCATGGACTCGTGGAGGCCCACCTTGATGTTGTCGATGACGGACAGGTCCTTGAACAGGCGGATATTCTGGAACGTACGAGCCACGCCCATCCGGTTGACCTGATAGGTCTTTTTGCCGGCGGTGGGCATCCCATCGATGAGGATGGAGCCGCGGGTGGGCTGGTAGACGTTGGTCAGCAGGTTGAAGACGGTGGTCTTACCGGCGCCGTTGGGGCCGATGAGGCCGGTGATCTCGTTGCGGCCGATCATCAGGTTGAAGCCGTCCACGGCGGTCAGGCCGCCGAAGTCGATGCCCAGTTCACGGACGTCGAGGATGGGCTTTTTATCCTTGTCGCGGTCGGTCAGGAAGCCGCCGGAAGGGACGCTGTTTAACTTCGTCTGGAACTCACTCATGGTCTGCGCCCTCCTTGTCAGCATTCTTCTTGTGGAACAGCTCGCCGTTCATGACCTTTTCCACGATGCGGCTCATGGAGAAATCGTAGCTGCCCAGCAGTCCGCCCGGACGGAAGATCATCATCAGGACGAGCACCAGCGAGTAGATGACCATGCGGTAGCTGTCGAAGCTACGGGTGGCCTCGGGCAGGATGGTCAGGACGGTAGCGGAGAGGATGGAGCCCAGCATGGAGCCCATGCCGCCCAGAACCACCATGACCAGGATCTCGATGGACTTCATGAAGCCGAAGGTGGAGGGGTTCAGAACGCCGATGTAGCAGGCGTACAGACCACCGGCCAGACCGGCAAAGGCAGCGGAGAAAGCGAAGGCCATGACCTTATAATACGTAGTCTGGATGCCGCAGCTCTCGGCAGCGATCTCGTTGTCACGGATGGCGAGGACGGCGCGGCCATGGCGGCTCTTCATCATGGCATGGATGAGGAAGCAGGTGATGACCACACAGAGGAAGACATTGGCGAAGTTGGAGTACTTGGGGATGTTCTTGAGGCCCTTGGAGCCGTAGAACAGGCTGTAGCCCAGCACATCGTCGATGTTGTTCAGGGTGATGCGGATGATCTCGCCGAAGCCCAGGGTCAGGATGGCCAGATAGTCACCGGTCAGACGGAGGGCCGGGACGCCGATGAGGACGCCAAACAGGCCGGCCATCACAGCGCCCAGTGCAAGGCCGATGGCAAAGGAAACGCCATCGGGCAGAGGGCTGTACTTGGTGAAGAGGGCGCAGGTGTAAGCACCCACGGCCATGAAACCGGCGTGGCCCAGCGGCAGCTGGCCCAGATAGCCGGTGGCCACGTTCAGGGACACGGCCAGGATGATGTTGATGCCCACGGTCATGAGCACCTTGTTCTGGTAAGTGGAGAGCATGTTGCCGGTCATGTAGGAAAGGGCCAGGAACAGCAGCACCACCAGCACGGCGTTCATGAGGTAGCGCACGGGCATTTTGAGCGTTTTGCGATTCTTGTTCATCTTCATGCCCTCCTTACACCTTTTCCTGCACCTTGCGGCCAAGGAAGCCCGTGGGCTTGAACAGCAGCACGATGATGAGGATGGCGAACGTGACGGCGTCCTTCCAGGCAGACAGGCCGATGGCGGAGACGAAGCACTCGCACAGGCCGATGACGATGCCGCCGACCATTGCGCCCGGGATGGAGCCGATGCCGCCCAGAACGGCGGCGACGAAGGCTTTCAGGCCCAGCATGGAGCCCATGGTGGGGGTTGCCTGCGGGTAGGAGCAGCAGTACAGCACCGAGCCGATGCCGGCCAGTGCAGAGCCGACCGCGAAGGTAAAGGAGATGGTGCTGTTGACATTGATGCCCATCAGGCGGGCAGCGTCCATATCCTCAGAGACGGCGCGCATGGCCTTGCCAAGCTTGGTCTTCTGGACGAGGAAGGTCAGCACCAGCATGGACAGCACGGTGACCACCAGCGTGATGACAGAGGTCAGGCCCAGAGGCACCTTGCCCAGATAGAAGGTCTTGTTGTCGTAGTAAGACGGGATGACCTTTGCGCCCGAGCCCATGACCAGCTCAGCCGTGTACTCGAGGAAGAACGACACGCCGATGGCCGTGATGAGCAGAGAGATACGGGGTGCGCTGCGCAGCGGGGTGTAGGCGATCTTTTCGATGACCACGCCCAGCAGCGTACAGGTGAGGATGGTGGCACAGACCGCCGTGACCGGGCCGAGGCCCAGCTGGTTCATGACGAACCAGGACATGTACGCGCCCACCATGATGACGTCGCCGTGGGCAAAGTTCAGCAGCAGGATGATGCCGTACACCATGCTGTAGCCCAGTGCGATCAGTGCATAGATGCTGCCAAGGGACAGGCCATTGATCAGCTGGCTGAAAAACACTGTCATGGATGGATACTTCCTTTCTTTCCGGCGCTGTTGCACGCCTTATGTGGGGATACACTTTTTTACCAAAAAGGCGGAGAGCACCGGGGCAATACTGTTCCGGCGTTCTCCGCAGTCGGGTCAATTTACGATCATTCGGATCTCAGCGGCGCTTCCATCACCGGTCGATGGAAGAAAGCTGGGATCAGAACATTTCCTTCAGCACCGGCTTGCCGTCCACATAGGTCAGGATAGCAGTCTGCTTGACGGGGTCGTGATGCTCGTCGAAGGTGAAGGTGCCGGTGATGCCGTCGATGGTGCCGGAGGCAATGGCATCGATGACAGCCTGCTTGTAATCGTCGGTGCCAGCCTCGAGACCGGCATCCTCAGCAGCCTGCAGGCCGTAGACGATGGTCTTTGCTGCATCGTAGCCCAGAGGAGAGAAGCCGTTGGGGTACTCCTCACCGTACTCTGCCTTGTAGGCATCCTCAAACTCGGAGTTGGAGCCCTTTGCGTAGTTCGCGCAGAAGTAAGTGTCCTTCAGCTGATCGTTGGTGGCGTAGCCTTCCAGACCATCCCAGCCGTCGCCGCCCAGGAACGGAACGGTCAGGCCGACGCTCTCAGCCTGAGACAGGATCTGGCCCACTTCCTCGTAGTAGTTGGGGCAGAAGACGGTCTCGGGGTCCTTGCCGAGGATGGTGGTCAGCTGAGTCTTGAAGTCCACGTCGCCCTCAGAGTAGCTCTCCTGATCGACGATGGTGCCGCCCAGAGACTCGAACTCGTTGACGAAGTTCTCTGCCAGGCCCTCGTTGTAGTCAGCACCCTTCTTGAAGATGACGGCTGCCTTGGTGTAGCCCAGCTTCTGGTATGCGTAGTCAGCCATCTTGATGCCCTGGAACGGGTCGGTGAAGGTGGCGCGGAAGACGTTTGCGTTCACGGTGTCGGTCTCGGCATCGTAGGTGACAGCCTCAGCGGTAGCGGAAGCGGTGACCATGGGCATATTGTAGTCTGCGCTCTCAGCAACGACTGCCAGAGTCGGGGTGGTGGTAACGTCGCCGATCAGAGCGGTCATGCCCTCGTCCACCATCTTGGTGAAGCAGTTGACAGCCTGCGTCGCGTCGCCCTGCTCGTCCTCGGTGAGGATCTCGATCTGCTTGCCGTTGATGCCGCCGTTGGCGTTGACCTGCTTCAGGTACAGGGTAGCACCGTTGACAACAGCCTGACCGTAAACGGAGACGTTGCCGCTCAGGGGGCCCATAACGCCGACCTTGATGGTGTCGCCGGAGGCAGCTGCTGCGGTAGAACCGGAAGCGGCAGCAGTGGAAGCTGCGGTGCTGGAAGAGCCGCCGCAGGCAGTCAGAACACCGGCAGCAGCCACGACACCGGCAGCAGCCAGAAAGTTACGACGAGAGATCATGTTTTTCATAAGTCTATATCCTCCTGATATTTGGAAGCGTTCGTGTTATTTGCAGCCCTTTCGCACGGCCCATGAGCCAGTGTCCCGAAAAGCTGTTAAGGAAGCAGCGCTCCCTTCCCTCAAAGCAGCTCTGCTTCCCTGAGTCTTATTATAAGCACTTCGGTGCAAGTCTGCAATTCACAAATCGTCCATAGTTTGGGAGGGGTTTCGGGTAAAACTCGCTATTTTTCACAAAATCAAACGCCACTTTTTGGTTACTTTTTCAAATTGTTCACCTAAGAAAAACAGAACATGAAAGCAATTCACACGTAACAAAAAGATGACACAACTTTCCTCTCCTGAAGTTTGCTTCCGCTAACATCCATGCATCCTCTTGCATCTCGGGCCGAATCATGGTAGGATAATATCGGTTAGTTAGCGTATACTATCCAAATGAGAAGAGCGCATCCATTCCTATTATATATGGAGGTACCAATCATGAACTATCTTGAGATCGTAGACGTTCAGGGCCGTGAGATCTTGGACTCCCGCGGCAACCCCACTGTTGAGGCTGAGATCACCCTCGCCGACGGCACCGTGGCCCGGGGCTGCGCACCGTCCGGCGCATCCACCGGCGAGTTCGAAGCTCTGGAGCTGCGCGACGGCGACAAGGGCCGCTATCTGGGCAAGGGCGTCACCAAAGCTGTGGAGAACATCAACACCGTCATCGCTGATGCTGTCATCGGCATGGATGCTTCCGACATCTACGCCATCGACAAGGCTATGATCGACGCCGACGGCACCAAGGACAAGTCCAAGCTGGGCGCAAACGCCATTCTGGCCGTTTCCATCGCTGCCTGCCGCGCTGCTGCCACTTCGCTGGACATGCCCCTCTACCGCTTCCTCGGCGGCGTGAACGGCAACCGCCTGCCCGTCCCCATGATGAACATTCTGAACGGCGGCGCACACGCCGCCAACACCGTGGACACCCAGGAGTTCATGATCATGCCCGTGGGCGCACCTTCCTTTAAGGAGGGCCTGCGCTGGTGCGCTGAGGTCTTCCACGCTCTGGCTTCCATCCTGAAGGCAAAGGGGCTGGCCACCTCCGTGGGCGACGAGGGCGGCTTCGCTCCCAACCTGTCCAGCGACGAGGAGACCATCGAGACCATTCTGGCCGCCATCGAGAAGGCCGGTTATCTTCCCGGCAAGGACTTCATGCTGGCCATGGACGCTGCTTCCTCCGAGTGGAAGAGCCCCAAGGGCAAAGGCTTCTACAAGCTGCCCAAGGCCGGCACCGAGTTCACCTCCAGTGAGCTCATCGCACACTGGAAGAAGCTGGTGGAGAAGTACCCCATCATCTCCATCGAGGACGGTCTGGATGAAGAGGACTGGGAAGGCTGGCAGGAGATGACCCGCGAGCTGGGCGGCAAGGTCCAGCTGGTGGGCGACGACCTGTTCGTCACCAACACCGAGCGTCTGGCCAAGGGCATCCAGCTGGGTGCCGGCAACGCCATCCTCATCAAGCTGAACCAGATCGGCTCCGTATCTGAGACTCTGGAAGCCATCAAGATGGCTCACAAGGCCGGCTATACCGCCATCAGCTCTCACCGCTCCGGCGAGACTGAGGACACCACCATCGCCGACCTGGCTGTGGCTCTGAACACCTGCCAGATCAAGACCGGCGCCCCCAGCCGCACTGAGCGTGTGGCAAAGTACAACCAGCTGCTGCGCATCGAGGAGCAGCTGGGCGGCAGCGCCGTCTACCCCGGCATGGCCGCTTTCAACGTGAAGCGTTAACTCAGACTCTGCGACAGGAGCGCCAGTCCCGGCTTTGCCGGAGCTGGCGCTCTTTTTTGTCATTTCCATGTCAATTTGTCTAAAGTATACAAGAAAAAACATCAAAACTCGGCAAATCGACTATTGCCAATTCGCAACTGATATATTAGAATATAAGTGAGAGAGCGAGGCACTCCTGCCGCGCATAAACGCAAAGCAATATGAACGGAGGACATCCACTATGCCTATGAAAATGGGTTGGCGCTGGTATGGCGAGGGCAACGACCCCGTCACCCTCAGCGACATCAAGCAGATCCCCGGCGTGACCAGCATCGTCTGGGCGCTGCACAACAAGATGCCCGGCGAGATCTGGGAGATCGACGAGATCCAGAAGGTCGCAGACCAGATCCACGCTTACGGCTTCGACATGGACGTTGTCGAGTCTGTCAACGTCCACGACGACATCAAGATCGGCCTGCCCACCCGCGATCAGTACATCGAGAACTACAAGCAGTGCATCCGCAACCTGTCCAAGTTCGGTGTCAAGGTCATCTGCTACAACTTTATGCCCATCTTCGACTGGACCCGCACTGACCTGTTCCACCCCGTCGGCGACGGCTCCACCGCACTGTTCTACGAGAAGGACAAGATCAAGGGCGACTACAAGTCCATGGCCGAGTACATCATGTCCTTCACCGAGAAGTACAACATGACCTTCCCCGGCTGGGAGCCGGAGCGGATGGCAAAGCTGGACGAGCTGTTCAAGGCCTACGCCCCTGTCACTAAGGAAAAGCTCTGGGAGAACCTGAAGTACTTCCTCGAAGCCCTGATGCCCACCTGCCGCGAGTGCGACATCAAAATGGCCATCCACATGGACGATCCCCCTTGGGACATCTTCGGCCTGCCCCGCCTGCTGGTGGATGCTGAGAGCATCGACCGCTTCCTGAGCATGGTGGACGACGAGTACAACTGCCTGACCCTCTGCTCCGGCAGCCTGAACGCCAACCCCAACAACAATGTGGCTGAGATCGTCCGCAAGCACTGCGACCGCATCGCATTCGCACACATCCGCAACATCCATCACTTCCCCAACGGCGACTTCTCCGAGGCTGCCCACCGCGACTGCTGCGGCGAGACCGGCATCATCGAGATCCTGCGCGCCTACCATGACTGCGGCTTCGAGGGCTACATCCGCCCCGACCATGGCCGTCAGCTGTGGGAGGAAGGCCCCGGCAGCTGCCGCCCCGGCTACGGCAAGTATGACCGTGCGCTGGGCATCCAGTATATGCTGGGCGTCTGGGACCTGCTGGACCGTCTGGACGAAGAGAAGAAGAAGGGCTGATATATCATGAAGCTGACTGATATTAAGAACGGCAATCTGTCCGCCGAGTGGGCAGAAAAGGGCTACGAGCTGCCCAAGTTCGACGTCGAGGCCGTCAAGGCCAAGACCCACGCAGAACCCACCTGGGTCCACTTCGGTGCCGGCAACATCTTCCGCGCATTCCCGGCTGCTATCCTGAACGACGCCCTGAACAGCGGCAAGTATGACCGCGGCGTCATCGTGGCCGAGAGCTTCGACTACGAGATCATCGACAAGGCTTATCGGCCCTACGACAACCTGAGCCTGCTGGTCTGCCTGAAGTCCACCGGCGACATCGAGAAGAAGGTCATCGCCTCCGTCACCGAGAGCCTGAAGGCTGATTACTCCTTCGGCGCTGACTGGGCACGTCTGGTCGAGATCTTCCAGGCACCCAGCCTGCAGATGATCTCCTTCACCATCACCGAGAAGGGCTACGGCGTCGCTCCTGCTGACCTCGAGCGCGGCCTGACCCCCGTTCTGGCCATGGGCAAGGTCACTGCTCTGCTCTACGAGCGCTTCAAGGCCGGCAAGCTGCCCCTGACCGTCCAGAGCATGGACAACTGCTCTCACAACGGCGATAAGGTCAAGGCCGCAGTCTTTGCCTACGCTTCCAAGTGGGTCGAGCAGGGTCTGGTCCCCGCCGAGTTCCTGGCCTACGTCAAGGACGAGACCAAGATCACCTTCCCCTGGAGCATGATCGACAAGATTACTCCCCGCCCGGATGCCAAGGTCCAGAAGATGCTGGCTGACGACGGTTTTGAGGACAACTACACCATCGTCACCGAGAAGCACACCTTCACCGCTCCCTTCGTCAACGCTGAGGAGACCCAGTACCTCTGCATCGAGGATCACTACACCAATGGCCGTCCTCCGCTGGAGCTGGGCGGCGTCCTCTACTGCGACCGTGAGACCGTCGATAAGATCGAGAAGATGAAGGTCTGCACCTGCCTCAACCCCCTGCACACCGCCATGTCCATCTACGGCTGTATGCTGGGCTACACCCTCATCTCCGCTGAGATGGCCGATGAGGACCTGCGCAGCTTCATCCAGAAGATCGGCTACATCGAGGCGATGCCCGTCGTCGTTGACCCCGGCGTTCTGAACCCCTACGAGTTCATCGGCGCTGTCATCAACCGCCGTCTGCCCAACCCCTTCATGCCCGACGCTCCCCAGCGTATCGCCACCGATACCTCCCAGAAGCTGGCGATCCGCTTCGGCGAGACCATCAAGGCTTACGAAGAGCGCGGTCTGGACAAGTCCAACCTCGTGCTGATCCCGCTGGTGCTGGCAGGCTATGCCCGCTACCTGAAGGGCATCGACGACAACGGCCAGCCCTTCGAGATCTCCACTGACCCGCTGCTGGCTGAGCTGCAGGCCATCGTGGCTCCCCTGAAGGTGGAAGCCGGCGAGCAGGACTTCTCCTGCCTGAAGGCTCTGTACAGCCGCACCGACGTCTTCGGCGTGGACCTGTACGCCGTCGGTCTGGGCGAGAAGATCGAGTCCATGGCCAAGGAGCTGTTCGCAGGCCCCGGCGCTGTCCGCGCTACCCTGCACAAGTACGTCAAGGCCCGCTGATCGAACCGTCCCCTGACTTCATAAGCCATTTCCGCACCCATGCTGCGTTTTGCTTTGCCGCAGCATGGGTTTTTATTATGTCTTTTTTCCGGCACAGGAAAAGCCGCCGGGCCTTGCGGCCCGACGGCTTTTCTTATGATAGGAGGATCAAAAATGATCGTAGACTATCTTATTCAGTTCAGGATGGTCTGCTCGGTCTCGACGTCGAACAGGTGGACCTTGTGGGGATCGAAGGCAACGCGGACGGTGTCTCCGTTGCGGGCCTTGGAGGTGGGAGCGACGCGGGCGGTCATCTTGTTGCCCTTGTACTCCAGGTACAGGTAGATCTCAGCGCCCATCATCTCAGAGACATCGACCTGAGTATCCAGCTGGCAGTCGGTGTGCTTTGCCATGAACTCGGGCTCATCGTCGATGTCCTCGGGACGGATGCCCATCTTGACCTTCTTGCCGACGTAGGAATCCAGCTTGCCGTCAGCGGTCTTCTCCTTGGGCAGGGGGATGAGATCGCCGCCCAGGTCGACGCTGTACTGGTCGCCCTTCTTGACGATGGTGCCGTCCAGGAAGTTCATCTGGGGGCTGCCGATGAAGCCTGCGACGAACATGTTGCAGGGCATATCGTACAGGTTCTGCGGGGTATCGACCTGCTGGATGATGCCGTCCTTCATGACAACGATCCGGTCGCCCATGGTCATAGCCTCGGTCTGGTCGTGGGTAACGTAGATGAAGGTGGTAGCCAGCTTCTTGTGCAGCTTGATGATCTCGGTGCGCATGGAGGTACGCAGCTTAGCGTCCAGGTTGGACAGAGGCTCGTCCAGCAGGAAGACTGCCGGGTTACGGACCATTGCACGGCCCAGAGCGACACGCTGGCGCTGACCACCGGACAGAGCCTTGGGCTTGCGGTCCAGCAGGTGCTCGATCTCCAGGATCTTAGCAGCCTCGTGGACACGGCGGTCGATCTCGTCCTTCGGGGTCTTGCGCAGTTCCAGACCGAAAGCGATGTTCTTGTAGACGGTCATGTGGGGGTACAGAGCGTAGCTCTGGAAGACCATGGCGATGTCGCGGTCCTTCGGGGGAACATCGTTGATGAGGCGGCCGCCGATGTACATCTCGCCCTTGGAGATCTCCTCCAGACCGGCGATCATGCGCAGGGTGGTGGACTTACCGCAGCCAGAGGGGCCGACGAAGATGATGAATTCCTTGTCCTGGATCTCCAGGTTGAAATCGGTGACGGAAGGAGCCGTAGCACCGGGGTAGATCTTGTAGATATGCTGGCAGCTGATAGAAGCCATAAAGCTTTTTCCTCCATTGATGTTGTTGCACTCAAAGGCTCAGCTTGACGATGAGCCGTTTCATTGCTATTATAATATCAGATTATTTTGTGTTATAAAATAGCATTTTATTGATTTGAGGTGTCAGATATTGATTTACTCTCCCAGCACGACTGCCGCCCTCGGCATCGTGGAGGATGCCCAGCCGGAAGAGCCCCTCACCCTGCGGGGCGAAGGGCTCTGGGTCTGCCTCATTTCCAGCGGAAAATGTGTCGTCTCGCTGTCCGATCTCGAACTGATGCCGGCAGGTTCTGCCCTGTTGCTGCCGCCCCAGAATGCCGCAGCGGGCCATCTCGTGCTGAGCCGGGGGCCGCTGACCCTCGCGCCGGAAAACGAGTGCCATCTGCTCTGCGTCCAGCTCACCGGGCAGGCAGCTGAACAGTTCCTTGCAGGGCTTTCCGAGATGCCCTTCCTCGCCCGGGGCGAGACCTGCCCGGCGGCGGCAGAGCTGATGGGGCGCCTTGCCGAAGAGCAGGACGCCTCGGAGCGGGTACGCAGTCAGCTGGCCTTCGCGCTGCTGTGCGAGCTCTCAGACGCCGACAGCGCCGCCCCTGCCCTGCCTCCGCTGGTGGCCGCCGCCATCGAGGACATCCGCAGGAACTACGCCGGGCTCTACGGCGTGGAAGAGCTGAGCGAGCGGCTGGGCGTCTCCAAGAGCCACCTCGTCCGGGCCTTTACAGCAGCGCTGGGCGTCTCGCCGGGGCGGTATCTCACCAGCGTCCGCATAGAAGCCGCCATGCGTCTGCTGCTCCACCGGGAGTACACGCTGGACGTCATCGCCAGCCTCTGCGGTTTCTCGGGGGCCAACTACCTCTGCCGCGTCTTCAAAAAAACGACCGGCCGATCTCCCACACAGTGGCGGGCGATGGCCGGTCGGGGCGCACTGCCCGAGCTTTCGCCCGAGCAGCAGCGGGTGGGACAGGAATTGTTTATTTAATTTTTTCGCTTCAGCAGGAAGAGGGTCAGGCAGGCCGTGATGGCCTCAGAGGCCGGGGACGCGGCCCAGACGCCGGTCATCCCGAAGAGGGCGCTCAGCACCAGAGAGCAGGCCACGATGGCCACGATGCCGCGGGAAAGCGACGTCGCAGAAGCCTCTGCGGGACGGTCCACCGCGCCCAGATAGCCGGCGGCCACGATATTGAAGCCCGCGAAGAAATAGCCGAGGAAGTAGATGCGCATCCCGCTGAAGGCATACTGCGCCATGAGGGCCGAGTTCTCACTGTTGAAGACCGCGACGATCGGCCCGGTAAACCCGAACAGAACTGCATACAGTGCCGCCGCCAGCGCAAGCGCTGTTCCGCTGCCCAGCAGCAGGAGCTTGCGGGCACCGGCGGCATCGTTTTTGCCGTAGCACCTGCTGACCAGCGGCTGCGCGCCCTGGGCCACGCCGTTGAAGATCGCCGTCGCCACCAGCGCGTAGTTCGCCACGACGCCGTAAGCCGCCACGGCCACATTGCCCGCCAGACGCAGGAGCAGCAGGTTGAAGACGGTGGTGGTCACGCCGGAGGACATCTCTCCCACAAAGCCCGAGACGCCCAGCTGGCAGCTCTGGGCCAGCAGCTTCGGCGAGGGCAGCTGCCGCACAAGGCGGACGGTGCTGCTCTTTTTGAAGAAGTGGCGGCTGCAGATCGCAATGCTCAACACGGGCGAGACTGCCGTCGCCAGCGCCGCGCCGGGCAGACCGAGACCCATGGGGAACATAAAAATGTAGTCGAACACCACATTGAAGAGACTTCCGCAGAGGGTCGCCACCATGGCCAGCGAGGGGTCGCCGTCGTTCCGGACAAAGGCCGAGACGATGTAGTTGCACATGAAGAAGGGCGTGAACAGCAGGAAGATGCGGGCGTACCCCACGCCCAGGGCAACGATCTCCGCGTCGCCGCCCATGAACCGCAGCAGCACCTCGGGGCAGAAGATGCCCGCCAGCATGAAGGGCAGAGCGAACACCAGCGCCCAGAGCAGGGCGTTGGAAAAATAGCACTCCGACCGCTCGTCGCCCTGCGCCCGGAGGATGGCGTAGCGGGTGGCTGCGCCGAGGCCCAGCATGGAGCCGATGGCGAAGATGAAGTTGTAGATGGGCAAGCAGAGGTTCAGCAGAGCCACACCGCTGGTGCCTGCCGCCTGCGAGATGAAATAGGTATCGGCCAGGATGTAGCAGGACGTCCCCAGCAGGCCGAAGATGTTCTGGCTGACGTATTTGAAATACTGTTTGGTAAGGCTCATGTTCTCCTCGTCAAATGTCACATTTTTATCATTCAAATTTCAGATATACTGCCATATTTCGTCAGTTTATCACAATCCGACCGAAGCTGTCAAGCTCTCCATTTGCACAAACGCCCGGATGGGTGTATACTGTAGTTTGTTTTTGAAAACAGGCAGAAGGGAGGGTGCATCATGCCGGGCAAGACTTTATACTGTCTGGGCGAAGCGTGGCTGGAATTGAACAGCACCGCGCCGCTGGCATCGGCAGAGACGTTTTCTCCCCGCATGGGCGGAAGCGCCGCCTCGCTGGCACTGGCTTATGCCGCACAGGGCGGCAGAGCCTCTCTTTTAACGCAGCTTGGCGAGGATGCTTTCGGACACCGCATCGCAGACGCTTTATCTGCTGCCGGTGTGGACATCAGCCGGGTCTGCTTCACCTCCCGCGCCCCCACGCCGCTGCTGTTCGACGGCGGCGGCGAACAGCTAGGCTGCCGCACCCGTTCTTCGGAGCTGCTCTATGCACCCGAACAGCTGGGCGCTGACTGGGCCGCAGATGCTGAAATGCTGGCCTTTTCCAGCGCCTGCCTCGTGGACAGCCCCTGCCGCTACACCCACCTTGCCGCGCTGGACACCGCCCGCACCGCCGGTGTGCCGGTCTGCTTTGTCCCCTCTCTCCGCCCGGCTCTCTGGCCCGGCGAAAAGACTCTGCGGGACACGGTGATGCAGTTTCTCCCCTTCGCGGACATCCTCCTCCTCACCGCCGACGAGATGGAGCTTCTGCTGGACACCCGGGAGTATCAGGTCGGGCTGTTCGCCCTGCTGCGGGGGCATACCCAGCTGGTGGTGCTTGAGACAGAAGAGGGCGTCCACGCCTTTACCCGGGCAGTACACGCATTCCGGCCCGGGCTTTCTGCCCCGCCCGAAGAGCTGGCCGCACGGCTGCTGTATCAAATCTCTCAGCAGGAGCTGACCCTGAAAAAGCTCATGAAATGCAGTGCTCCGGCACTTCAGACACTTCTATAACGCCGGAAAGCCCCCGCCTTTGCAGGCGGGGGCTTTCCGTTTATTCTGTCATCCGGAGGAGAATGAGCTGATCAGTGAATGAACACCGGGCCAAGCGGGTTGGTGATGGGGCTGACGTAGCCTCCCAGCAGCTTGGGGATCGCGAGGCTGATGTCAGGCACGAAGGTCAGCAGCAGCAGAGCGATGAACATGCACAGATAGAACGGGAGAGTAGCCTTGACGACCTTCTCCATGGGGCGCTTCGCAACGGCAGAGCCGATGAACAGAACCGCGCCGACAGGGGGAGTCAGCAGGCCGATGCCGCAGTTCAGGACCATGATGATACCGAACTGGATGGGGTCGATGCCGATGGAGGTGGCGATGGGCAGCAGGATGGGGGTAGCGATCAGGATGATGGGAGCCATATCCATGATCATGCCCAGCACCAGGATGATGAGGTCGATGAGCAGTGCGATGATGTAGGGGTTGTTGGTGACGCTGGTGATGGCGTTTGCAGCCAGATCAGGCACATGCAGCATGGTCAGGCAGTTGCCGAACACGGCAGAGGTGGCGATCAGGATGAGGACGATGGACAGAGTGTTGACGCACTCATCCAGAGCGTGCCAGACGCCCTTCCAGTCAAGGCCCTTGTAGACAAAGACGGAGACCAGCAGAGAGTAGATAACTGCGATAGCAGCGGACTCGGTAGCGGTGAACACACCGCCGACAACGCCGAACACGACGATGACGACTGCGGCCAGAGCCCAGATGGAGGTACCCAGCTGCTTGATGAAGCCTTTGATGGTGAAGGGAGAGCCCTTGGGGTAATTCTCCTTGACGGAGATGATGTAGGAGCCGATCATCAGGACGATGGCCAGCAGAGCGCCGGGCAGGTAGCCAGCCAGGAACAGGCTGCCCACGGAGATGCCGCCGGCGGTGGTGGCGTAGATGACCATGTTATGGCTCGGGGGGACCAGCAGGCCCTCGCAGGAGGAGGTGATGGTGACAGCGGTGGAGAAGTCGGCGTCGTAGCCCTGATCGACCATCATGGGGATCATGATGGAGCCGATGGAAGCGGTATCTGCGGAAGCAGAACCGGAAATGCCGCCGAAGAAGTAGGAAGCAACGATGTTGACCATTGCCATGCCGCCGCGCATCCAGCCGACGCAGGCATCAGCCAGAGCGATCAGCTTTTCGGAGATGCCGCCGCTGCCCATGAGGACGCCCATGGTGATGAAGAACGGGACGGCCATCAGGCTGAAGGACGAGATGCCCTTGACCATCAGACGGCAGACATCGGTCAGTGCCTGGCCCTGCACCATCATGCACAGCACGCTGGACAGACCAACGGCGTATGCGATGGGGAAGCGCAGGAAGATCATGACGAAGAAGCTGACAAGAAGGACAACGATTGCCAGTGTCTGGACTGTCATATTAGTTCTCCTCCTTTACAAAAATGCTCTTGATGTGGTTGTACAGTGCCTCGATCTCGAAGATGATCATGGCGACACCGGCCAGAGGCACGGGGAAGTACATCCAGAAACGGCTCAGCCAGGGCATCGAGACATAGAAGCCGCGGCCGCCCAGGGTGGTGGCGTAGTTCCAGCCCACAACCAGCATGATGAGGCCGAGGATGCAGACCGCCAGATCGGCGAGGATGTCCAGCACCTTGACGGCGATCTTGGGCAGATAGACGTCAAATGCGGTCATGCGGATGTGTGCGCCGCGGCGGATGGCCAGAGCAGCACTCAGCACGGCCATGTAGCTCATGCAGGTCAGAACGACTTCTTCAGACCATGCGGGGTCCGGGATGAACGGGACGTAACGACCAATGACCGACATTGTGGTGATGAGAATATCTGCGATCAGCAGCAGCTTGCAGATAAACAGGACCACTTTGTAGGTGACGTCGTACGCCGGCTTGATCTTATCCAGAGTGGTAAAGATTTTCGGCATAGGATCTCCTCCATACTCTTATAAAAAGCCCGGCGGGTCTGCGGGCGTATCCCGTAGTCCCCCGCCGGGCTATGTACTACTTCAGGATAAAGGCGCTTTTATCAGGCCTTCATATCCAGCAGCTGCTGATACAGCTCAGCCTGATCCGAGGTGTTCTCGCTGATGACCTTAGCGCAAGCCTCCTGCCAGGGAGTCTTATCGGGGACATCGACGACGTTGCAGCCGGAAGACTTCAGCTCGTCGAGGACCTTGTTCTCAGCGGTCTCGGACAGGTCAGCGTTGAAGGCCTGCGTATCCGCAGCCGCCTCCATGACGGCAGCCTGCTGGTTCTCGGTCAGCTTGTTCCAGGCGTTGTCGGTGATGACAGCCTGCACAGCGCCCAGAGTATGGCCGTCGAGGATCAGGTTGTTAGCGACCTCGGGGAAGGCGTTGGACTTGTAGTTTGCGATGGGCTGCTCAGCGCCATCGACAACGCCGGTCTGCAGTGCGCTGTACAGCTCGCCGAAGGAGACGACGGTGGGGTTAGCGCCCAGACCCTCGACCATGCCGTTCATGACGGGGTCGTTGGACACGCGCAGCTTCAGGCCCTTGAAATCAGCGATGCCGGAAACGGGCTTGACCGTGAAGAAGTGACGGAAGCCCTCCTCGCCGTAGAAGATACCACGAACGGGCAGGCCCAGCTCCTGGGGCTCGTTCAGGAACTCAGGTGCCAGCTCGCTGTTGGCGAAGTTCCAGAAGTGTGCGCGGTTCTCGAAGGTGAAGGGGATGGACAGCAGCTTGGACTTGTTGCAGCCGTAGCTGGTCAGTGCGAAAGCGGAGATACGGCTGATGTCGATGGAGGTGGAGCCGCCGAGGATAGCGTCCAGAACGTCGTTCTCAGAGCCCAGAACGCCGGAAGCCTGCACATCGACGACGACGGAGCCGCCGGTCAGCTCCTCGACCTTCTCCTTGAAGTGAGAACCGGTCTGGCCGACGATGGTATCCAGCGGGTTGACCTCGGCGTAGACCAGAGTCACCTTCGGGTCGGAAGCAGCAGCTGCGGCATCACCAGCGGGAGCGGTGGAAGCTGCAGCAGAGGACGCGGTAGAAGCAGCAGTGCTGTTGCCGGAGCCACCGCAAGCGGTCAGTGCCAGAGCAGCGGCGGAAACACCAGCTGCTGCCAGAAAGCTGCGACGAGAAATCTTCTTCATGATAAAATCCTCCTTAGATTTTCCTCATTCAGGGCGGTGTGCTCTGCACGGGTCGCACACCGTCCGTTCATTTACTGTACACACTTTAGCAAAATTTTTTAGTCAGAACAAGGGCTTATGAAAAATGTCCTGTTTTTCAAAAAAATGTGAGAAACACTTTTGTGCATTTCTTACAAGCCACGGTGCAGTTTGTTCAGCACACTGCCCAACAAGATGAATACAATGTAATATCTCTTGCGCTTTTTCAGGCTTCGCGGATGCGCTGGATGAGGCGGCTCTGCTCCTCAAAAGCCGCGTACATAGGCTCGACTGCCGCCCGGAAGCGGGCTTTCTCGGCGGCGGAGAGGGTCGTCACCTCCACGCCCCATTCCCGCATATGCTTCTCGGCGCTGGCCTCCCGCTCCGCCCAGAGGCGGCGTTCGGCCAGAGCGCTCTCCTTTCCGCAGGCGCGGATGATGTCCGGGAAGCGCTCGTCCAGCTCTGCCAGCTTTTCCATCGCGGCCTCGCTGGCCAGCTGCAGCTCCGGCACACGGGTGTGCTCATCCTTTAAGAAATAGGGGGCCACCTCATAGTGGCCCATGGCCTCATAGCTGGGCCAGTTGTTTTCCGCGCCGTCTATCTCGGCGTTGTGCAGGGCTGCATAGACCCGGCTGTAGACCACCTGCGCGGGCTTTGCGCCGAGGTCCAGTATCATCTCGCTCATCATGTCCGACTCCTGCACCCGGAGCGTCAGCCCCGCGAGGTCCGCCAGCGTCTCCACCTTTTCGCGGGTGTAGAAGCTGCGGACGCCGGCGTCGAACCACGACAGGCCCACGAGGTCTATCGCGCCGAGGCCGGAGAGGAATTCATCGCCGATCTCACCGTCCAGCACCCGCCACATCTGGGGCGCATCGGTATAGAGAAAAGGAAGCTGCAATACGCTCAGGGCCGGCTGATACTCGGACAGCTGGCTCAGAGAGACGCGGGCAAAGTCGATGCCGCCGTACTGCATCTGCTCGATGACGCTCTGTTCGGCCCCCAGCTCCCCGCCGCTGTAGACCACGACTTTGACCCTCCCCTCCGTCCGCTCGGCCACGAGGTCGGCGAAGGCCAGAGCGGCCTGAGTGGTGGGATAATCCTCGGGCTGGTTCTCGGCGTAGCGCAGGATGAGCTCCGGTCCGTTGTACTCTTCCGTCTTGCTGCAGCCCACAGCGCCCAGCGCCGTACAGGCGGCCAGCGCCAGCACACTGCGGCGGGAAATCATCCGCCCGCTCACAGCCCGGCCTCCGGGTCGGCCTTTGCCTTCTGGCCGGCCTGACGGCGGTACTGGGTGGGGGTCATGCCGGTGCGTTTCTTGAACGCCCGGGCGAAGTAGCTGGCATCCTCGTAGCCCACCATCGACGCCACCTCCGCCGAGGAGCGGAAGGGGTCGGCCAGCAATTCCTTTGCCGCGTTGATGCGCAGCTCGGTGAGGCAGTCGAGGAAGTTCATCTTCTGGTATTTCTTGAACTGCGCCGACAGGTAGGCCGGGCTGATGTGCAGGATCTCGCCCACGCTGTCCAGCGACAGATCGAACATATAATTATCCTCGAGGTAGCGGCGGACGTGGGCCATGACAAGGGCCGTCTGGCTGTTCTCGCTCTCCTCGGGGGCGTCTTCCGCCTCTTCTTCGGTCTCCGTCTGCTCCGGCTGGGGCCGGGCAGCGGCCAGCTCTTCCAGCTTCCGCTCCGTCTCGATCTGCCGCATCGCCCGGCGCACCGAGGCTTCCAGCTCGTCGGGGTCCACCGGCTTGAGCAGATAGTCGCAGGCCCCCAGATGCACCGCCTCATGGGCATACTGGAACAGACTGTAGGCTGTGACGAAGATGACCCGGCAGGAAGGCCGCTGGGCCAGCACGGCACGGGCAGCGTCGAGACCGCTCATGCCCGGCATCTCAATATCCATCAGGATGAGGTCCGCGCCCCACAGCACCGCCGTGTCGGCAGCTTTGCGGCCATTTTCCGCCATCTCCAGGACCACTTCCCGCTCAAAACGGCGCTGGACCAGCTCCGCAAGCGCCTCCCGCTCCAGCTTTTCGTCATCCGCGATCAACAAGCGTATCATCGTCCAAATCCTCCTCCAAAAGTTCTACAAGGGGCAGGTACATACTGATGGCCGTACCCCGGCCCGGGTGAGAGCGGATGACCAGCCGCCCCCGTTTATCCAGAAGCCGCAGCCGTGCGGCCACGTTATAGACGCCGATATGCTCCCAGCGCTCCCCGGGCTGGGCCAGCGCGGCTTTCAGCTGGGCCAGCTGTTCGGGCTGGATGCCCACGCCGTTGTCGCAGACGCTGATATAGAGCAGCCCCTTATCCCGCAGCGGGTTGATGCGGATGCGCACCACGCCGCCCTCTTCCTTGGGCGAGATGCCGTGCTTGAAGGCATTCTCCACAATGGGCTGCAAGATGAAGGATGGCACCATCGTCTCCGTCAAATC
This sequence comes from Faecalibacterium sp. Marseille-P9312, assembly GCF_902497445.1. NCBI lineage: Bacteria > Bacillati > Bacillota > Clostridia > Eubacteriales > Oscillospiraceae > Faecalibacterium > Faecalibacterium sp. Marseille-P9312. The sequence goes on along the minus strand of NZ_CABVEW010000002.1, from coordinate 104,904 downwards.
GAGGGAGTCGGAGATGCGCCACACCATCTTCACCCGGTCGCCGAAGCGGACGTGATAAATGGAGTAATACTCGTCCACGATGCGCACTTCCCGGGCCAGCGGCACCTGCTCGTCGTTGCTCATCAGGCTGTAGCGCAGCAGGTGCGACAGAGCCGTGATGAGGGCCTGAGTGCGGTAGGCTTTTTCCTGTCCGGCGGTCTGTAAAATGACGTTCAGGGTGTTAAAAAGGAAATGGGGGTCGATCTGGCTGCGCAGCTGCTGCAAACGGCTGCGCTCCATCCGGTTCTGTAATTCCAGAGCTTCCGTCTTCTGGCGGTGGAGCTCCCGCTCCATCTCGTTTTTCTCCCGCAGAGTGGTCACCTGCTCGGCCATCGAATGCTTCATGTGGTTGAAAGCTTCGGTCAGCTGGGCCATTTCCGGCTGACGGGGCGCAGGCAGGTCAGGCGAATCGAACTCGCCCCGGGTGACCTCCCGGGAGGCGCCGATCATCTGCTGCACCGGGGTCAGCAGCGTCAGCACCGAGAAGGCCATGACGCAGCCCAGCGCAAGGCAGAGCGCCACCACGACGGTCTGCGCCCATTTCACCCGGTCGCTGAGGGCCGACACGGTGGTGTAAGTCCCCTGGGCGTCGGTGATGGCCGTGTTCAGCAGCTGCTGGGTGTACTGGCGCAGATAGCCGCCGCAGGGTACGATTTTATTATAGTAGAGCTGGGCGGCTTTCGTATCCTGACCGGCGGCCACCGCTTCTTCCAGCTGGTCCACCAGTGCGGTGTAGCTGTCGTAGGTAGTGGAAACGGCATTGTAGAGCAGATACTGCTCTTCACTCACAGTGCCAAGGTCGCTCTCGATGCGCCAGAGCCATGCGTTGGTGACGGAAAAGGCGCTGTGGAGCTCCTCTGTCAGCGCTTTGGCGTCGCCGTACTCCCAGCGGTAATCTTCCATGGCCGAAAGACTCCGCTCCACGCCGTTCTGGAAGCGGCTGATGGCGTTGAAGTTGCCCATCTGGTCGTCCAGTTCCCGCAGCACGGTGCCGGACTGGTAAAAGCTCAAGAATATCTGCCCCGCCAGCGCCAGAAAAAACGCTGCCAGGCAAAGACTGATCTGCCCTTTCAGGGTCATCCTGCGCCCCACGCACCCATCCTCCCTCTCTGTGATATTCTGCCGCGCATCTTCCGCCTTATCCGGCCTGTCCGCCGTCAGAGCGAAAGCTCCATAAACTTTCTTTTTCGTCCTATTTTAGCACATTTTAGGGCATCTGCGCAATATCATCCTTGATTGTTGGAAAATAATATGGTACTATGACCAAAAAGGAGGGTATTTTTATGTCTCAGCCGATCTCCGTTTCCGTCCAGATGGATGCTGCATCCTTCCACGATTTTGCCGCCTTTGACCTGCTGCGCCACCGCAAGGCGTGGCACCGGCCTCTAATGTTCACGGCCATTTTGCTGGTGTCTGCCGGCTTCTGCCTGTCGCAGGTGGGCCAGAAAGACGGCGCAGCCCTGCTCACGGTGGTGCTGGCCGTGGTGGCGCTGGGCGTGCCGGCCGTCTACTTCTGGACGTTTTTCCACTCCCTGAGCCTCCAGATCAAAAAGATGGGCCTGCCCCGCCCCTTCTACCGGCTGCTGCTGGACGACGACGGACTGTCGGTCTGGATGGCCGGCGAGCAGGACAAGCCTGAGGCGAGCCGCAAGTATGCGTGGCACGATATGCATCTGGCCTACCGCACCCCCAACGCCATTTACCTCTATGTCCAGCAGAATCAGGCCTATCTGCTGAACGACAGCCTCGACGCCGCATGGAGCCTGCTGCAAGCCTCCCTCCCGGCAGAGCGCCTGCATGATATGCGATAAGAACGACAAAAGCCCATCGCGCAGCTGTGCGATGGGCTTTTTTTGCGTCAGCAATACAAAAACAGGCAGCGCCGTGGAAAGGAGGAGAAAGCGGCGCTGCCTGTGTATGAGAACTCCTAAACATTTGCGGCTGCTAGGAGGTTGTTGGTAGTCTGTCCGCCGCCGTGGCTATTGCCTCGCATAGGTGGGGGACAGTATTTTTTTAGGGGCGCGGCACCCGCTGCGGGGCTGCGCATGAATCCTGCCTGCATGGCATTTATGGAAAGTCAAAAGCCGGAGATGGGGGATCTCGTTCTTGTCTTCCCGACTGCACCTTTATTGTACCGGATAAAAATGGAGTTTCTTTGAGTTAGTTTTGAACAATCTGCAAACAAGATGTGGAAAGTCTGAGGGCGTTCTTTTCCGTTCTGCTTGACATTCGGCACAGAACGATGTATTGTTAAGTTTATTGTGAAATACCTATGAAATTCCTGCATTTTTGAGGGAGGAGACACTATGGCCGCACCGGCACAGCCGCAGCAGAAAAAGACCCTGCTCATGACCGAGGGCAGCATCTGGAAAAGCATCCTGCTCTTCTCGGTGCCGCTCATCCTGGGCAACCTGCTCCAGCAGCTTTACAACACCGCCGACTCCATCATCGTCGGCAACTTTCTGGGCAGCAACGCTCTGGCCGCTGTGGGTTCCAGCGGCTCACCCATCTACCTGCTCATCGGTTTCAGTCAGGGCGTGGCCGTCGGCGCAGGCGTCGTTGTGAGCCAGTACCTCGGTGCAAAAGATAAAAAGGAAACGCGCATCGCCGTCCACACCTCGCTGGCCATCGCGGCCATCCTCGGCCTCATCCTGACGGTGGGCGGCATCGCCGTCAGCCGCAGCCTGCTGGTCTGGATGAACACCCCCAAAGAAGTCCTCGGCGACGCCGTGACTTATATGAAGCTCTACTTCGGCGGTGTGCTGTTCAGCGTCGTCTACAACATGGCGGCCGGCATCCTCAACGCGGCGGGCAACTCCCGCCGCTCGGTCATCTATCTTGCCTGCGCTTCCATCACCAACATCATCCTCGACCTGGTGTTCATCGCCGGGCTGAAGATGGGCGTGGCGGGCGCCGCCATCGCCACCGACATCAGCCAGCTGGTCTCCTGTGTGCTGAGCCTCCGCTTTCTGATGAAGGTGGACGCCGACTACAAGGTGGAGCTTTCCGCCATCCGGCCCGATCAGCGGATGACCTCCCGCATCATCCGCATCGGCCTTCCCACCGGCATCCAGAACATGGTCATCTCTTTCTCGAACGTGCTGGTGCAGTCCAGCGTCAACAGCTACGGTGCCGCCGCCATGGCAGGCTTTGCGGCCTATATGAAAATCGACGGCTTCAACATCCTGCCCGTCACCAGCTTCAGCATGGCGGCGACGACCTTCGTGGGCCAGAACTATGGCGCAGGCAACCTCAAACGCGTGAAGAATGGCATGTGGGTCACGCTGGGCATGGGTGTGCTCTACACCCTCTGCACCGGCGCTCTGCTGCTGGCGTTCCAGGATCCCATCATGCACCTGTTCACCTCCGACGAGACGGTGGTGGCCTTCGGGTGCAGCGCCATGCACTACTTCTGCCCCTTCTACTTCCTGCTGGCCATCCTCCACGGCATGGCGGGCGCAGTGCGCGGCACCGGCCGCAGCGTGCCGCCGATGGTGGTGCTGCTCATCTCGCTCTGCCTCTTCCGTGTGGTGTGGATCCGGTTCGCCCTCCCCTTCTTTGCGGGCATCGAGGGCGTGTTCGTCCTCTACCCGGTGTCGTGGGCGCTGGGTGCCGTGCTGATGGCCCTCTACGCATGGAAAGGCAGCTGGATGACTTACGAGCATTCCTGACAGGAACCGGGAACCATTCCATTTTTCCATTCGCCTTTTGGGGACGTCTGTGGTATCTTATAGGTAAAGAAACAGCAACCCCGGTATCTCAGGAGGATTCATGCAGACAACAAAACCCGAAACCGCACAGCAGCGCCCCACCAGCGCACGAATGGCCCTGCTGATGCTTCTCTACTTTATTAAAATCGGCGCGTTCACCTTCGGCAGCGGATGGAGCATCATTGCCCAGATGGAGCGGGAGTTCGTGGACGAGCGCGGCTGGATGACCAAGAGCGATCTGCTGGAGCTCATCGCCGTGGGCAAGAGCCTGCCCGGCATCATGGTGGCGAACATCACTCTGCTCTTCGGCTATCAGATGGCCGGTGTGCTGGGCGGCATCTGCGCGGCCATCGGCCTGTGCATCCCCGCCGTCGTCACCCTTACCATCGTGACGGCCATCTACGACGCCATTAAAGATAACTACTGGGTCTGGTCGGCCCTCAAGGGCGTCCAGTGCGCCGTGGCCCCCATCATCGGCGGCGCGGCCATCTCCCTGGGCAAAGATGCTCTGACCAGCGCGATGCCCATCATCATCTGTGCCGTCGCCTTTGTGCTCTGTTACTTTACGTCCATCAGCAATCTGACGCTGGTGGTGGCCGGTGTGGTCATCGCGCTGGTCTGGATGGGGGTGAGCGAACATGGCCATGCTTGAGACCCTCGTTCAGCTCTTCGCCGCGTTTGCGAAGATCGGCTTCACCAGCTTCGGCGGCACCTCCATGATCCCCCTCATCATGGATGAAATGTCCTCCCACGGCTGGATGACGGACGCCGATCTGACGAATCTCATCGCCATCGCCGAGATGACACCCGGCTCTCTGGGCGTCAACGCCGCCACCTTTGCAGGCACCAAGACCGCCGGGATGCTGGGCGGCGTCTTCGCGGTCCTGGGCGTCCTCAGCCCCACCCTGACGCTGACGCTTCTGGCGGCGGCGTTCTTCCAGAAGTTCCGCACCAGCAAGGTCATGAGCTATATCATGAAGATCGTCAAGCCTGTCTGCATCGGCATGGTGCTGGGCGTTCTGGTGGGCCTCTGCCGCCAGACCTGCATCACCGAGGCAGGCGGCATCAGCCTGCCGGGCATCGCCATCGGCATCCTCTGCTTTGTGCTGCTCCAGAAATTCAAGATCAGTGTGCCGAAGGTCATCGGCATCGCGGCAGTGCTGGGGCTGGTGTGCTTCGGGGTGTTTTGACCAGCTTTCCTTCAGCTCTTAGGCTCTCCCAAAGGGAGAGGCATTCGCTCTACTTAAAGCAAAAGCATCCGCAGCACCCTCGCCGGGTGTCTGCCGATGCTTTCTTTCTATATTATTCTTATTATTTTACCGCCAGCGGCGACGGCCTGATACTCACTTCTCCGTGGCAGAGCGCCTCGGTGCGGCCCCCTTCCCGCTGCACGATGAGCCGCCCGGCGTCGTCGATGGCCACCGCCTTTGCGGCGTAGCTCTCCGTCCCGGTGCAGACCGTGACCCAGTGGCCCGGCACAAAGCACCGGGCGCGGTACTCGTCCAGACAGTCGAAGGCCGGGCAGAGGCCCAGCAGTTCCCGGGCGATGGCCCCGGCCAGTGCCGCCCGGCTCACCGGTGCAGGCCCGCCGGGGTAGAGACTGCCCGCGATGGGCCGCAGCTCCTCGGGCCAGTCCTCCGGGCGGGAGGTCAGGTTCAGGCCGATGCCCACCACCAGCCATTCCAGCTGGCCGCTCTCGATGTCGGCTCCGGCTTCCGTCAGGATGCCGCAGACCTTCTTGCCGTTATAATAGAGGTCGTTGACCCACTTGATGCCCAAGTCCAGCCCGCAGAGCCGCTTCACCGCCCGGCAGACGGCCACCGCCGCGCTGACGGTGACGGCCTGCGCCTCGGTCATGGGCAGGCCGGGCCGCAGCACCAGTGAGAGATAAATGCCTTTCCCCGCTGGGCTCTCGAACCGCCGCCCCAGCCGGCCCCGGCCCGCCGTCTGCTGACTTGTCAGCACCATCGTGCCGTGGGGCGCACCCTCGAGGGCCAGCGTCTTGGCCGTGCGGTTGGAGCTTTCCAGCTTGTCGTAGAGGTAGATGGGGGCGTCGTACTCCCCCACCGCCTCGGCGCAGAAGGGGTCGCCGCCCGCCAGCCGATAGCCCCGCCGGGGGGCGGCTTCCAGAGCATAGCCCTGAGCCGCCAGTGCGGCCGCAGCCTTATGGACGGCAGCGCGGCTCACACCCAGCTGCTGCGCCAGCTGCTGGCCGGAGATGCATTCGCCCTGGGCGGCGGAGAGCGCCGCCAGAAGTGCCTGTTTTGTGGCAGAGGCCATCGTGTTTTCTCCTTTGTGAGGTTTGATAAGGCTATTCTACCACATTTTCAAAATTTTTCCCATGATTTTGCAGATTTTGGCCCCGCTGGCTCGTACAGATAGACAGAGCGCTTGAAATGCCGGGCAGAAAGGAGGCGGAGAGCAGCCATTGAATGCACTGGAATTTGACAGGCTGGTACAGAAGTACCAGCCCCTCGTCTACACCATCTGCCGTCAGCTGGTGGCAGATGAGGGCTATGCGCAGGATCTGACGCAGGAAACTTTTCTCTCTGCATGGCGAAGCATGGACCGCTGTCCTGCCGGATACGAAAAGCAATGGCTGGCCCGCATCGCCTCCAACAAAGCCAAGGATTACTTACGCAGCGCCTGGGCGCGCCGGGTGAACACCCCCGGCGACGATGTACTTGCACTTGAGGGCGCACCGCCCGGCAGCGAGCCGGAAGCGCAGGTGCTGGAAGCTCTGGGCGAAGAGGAGCTGACGCAGCGCATCCTCGCTCTGCGGGAACCCTACAAAACGCCCTGCCGCCTCATGCTGCTGGAACAGCACACCGCCGCCGAAGCCGCCCGGCTCTGCGGCAGGCCCCAGAAAACAGTGGAGGCGCAGGTCTTACGGGCAAAAAAGATGCTGGCCGCGCAGCTGAGCGCCGCCGGAAAGGAGGGCTTTTGAGATGGAATTGTTCCGTGAAGACGGCTGTCTGAGCGACGAAGGGCTGCACGCCCTCACCGCCGGGCAGCTGGACGAGCTGGGACGGCTGGAAGCCGCCGAACATCTCGCCTACTGCGACAAATGCACCGACCGTTACACCGCACTTCTGACCGCCGACGCCCTCGCCGACCCGCCCCGGGATGTCCGCCGTACCGTGATGAGCACCATCTGGGTGCGGCTGATGCAGAGCACCTATGGCCGGGCTGCGGTGGCGGGCGTCGCCGCCGTGCTGGCGCTGACCATGTGGCGTACCGGAGCGCTGACCTTCGTCACCGACCACGGCAGCGACCTGCAGGCTCTCCTGCCCACAGTCCAGGTCACCCTGCCGGAAAAACAGCCCCCGAAGCTTCTGCCCGAAAAGCTGGGCAGGCCCGTGACTTCCCGCCCCGGCGAGAACATCTATACCCGCGTTTCCTCTGTGCTGGAAAGCCTGCTGAACGCGGCAGAAAACATAAAATCATAAAACAAGGAGACCGTTATGCTGAAAAATGGATTTTTGACCTTCTGCTGCGCCTTCGTCCCCGGCGCAGGCCAGATGTATCAGGGCTACATGAAGCGGGGCCTCTCCCTCATCCTCACGGCCTGCCTCATCGGGATGGTGAGCTCACTGCTCAACCCGGTGCTGCTCCTGCTGGTGGTGATGTGGATGTACAGCTTCTTTGACACCTTCAACCTCCGGGCGCAGATCATCGCGGACACCGCGCCGGAGGACGACTACCTCATCCACTTCGACCCCCGCGACAGGCGGCTGGCCCGGGCTCTGCTGGACAGCCACAAGCTGGTGGGCTGGCTGCTCATCGCCTTCGGTGCGCTCATCGCCTACCAGAACCTCATCATGAACACTCTCGGCGACCTCGTTTACCGCTGGGGCCACTCCTCCCCCGTTTTCCGCGCCCTCTATCTCGTCATGGACAGCCTGCCGGATGTGGTGGTCTGTGTGGTCCTCATCGTTTGCGGCGTCTGGCTGGTGAAAGGCCCCCATCCGGCCAAAAAGCCGGATGCTTCCAAGGATGTCCCCGAGGATGCCGATTTCTGCGAGTATCACGCCGACGAGCCGGACAACGCCGCTCTGCTCTCCTCTCCTGTGGTGAATGAAAACGAGGTGCCGGATGATGGAACAGAACACGACGAATAAACCCCTGCGTCGGGTGGGCACCCTGACGCTGGGCGTCTGCCTCATCGCGGCAGGTGTGCTCTTCCTGCTCTGCCGCTTCCTGCCCGGCCTGCCGTGGCTGGTCATCTGGCAGGTGCTACCGGCGGCGGGGCTCATCCTGCTGGGGTGCGAGGTACTCTACTACTCGGCCCGGCCCGGCGCATGCCGGTGCGACTTCGGCTCGGTGGTGCTCTGCCTGCTGATGATGGGTGGGTGCTTCGGCGTCTCGACCCTTATGCTGCTGGCCCAGATGCTGGGCCGCGGCTGCACCATCCACCTGTGAACACAAGAAAGCCTGTGCAGCCTCCCGCCCCGGGAGGGTCTGCACAGGCTTTTTCGTTTGAAGAGAGAGGCTTACTGTACGCCGGTCAGCTCAGCCAGCTTGTGGTAGATCTCGGTGTTGTCGAAGACGCCGCGGAACTTCTCCGCGCCGACGCCCAGCGCATAGATGTTGACCATCGCGCCGGTGTGGGCATAGGTGGTGTGGTCCATGCCGGACTTGTGGTTGATGGTGTGGCAGATGGCCATGCTGAAGGGGATGTAGGTGCCGTAGAGCTCATAATCCTGCTGGCTCATCTCCTTCTGGGAGGCAGCGCCGACTTCCAGCGTCCGCTCGTAGGCCTTGCGCAGATTCTCCACCTCGTAGTCGGTCAGCAGCAGCTTGCCTGCACTGGCAGCATCGGGGTCGGTGGGCAGGGTCAGGCCGAAGTTTGCCTTCACGTCGGCCATGGCGGCCTCGAAGGGAGTCTTGTTGGCGATATAGCCCTTCACATAGGTGGAGTCGAACTTGGCGTAAGACATCTTCTGGTGGGTGAGGTTGGTCAGGAAGGTGTCGTAGTTGGTGGTCTTGTAGCCGATGGCCATGCCGCCCGTCTCGTGGTCTGCGGTGACGAGGATGAGGGTATCGTTGGGGTGGGCGTTGTAGAAGTCCACAGCGGCCTGCACGGCGTTGCTCATCTCCAGCACATCGTGGATGGAAGCGGCGGCATCGTTGGCGTGGCAGGCCCAGTCGATCTTGCCGGACTCGGTCATCAGGAAGAAGCCCTTCTTGTTGTCCAGCAGCTCGATGCCCTTCCTGACGTAGTCGGTCAGCTGCCACTCTCCTGCGGCGGCGTCCATGGCGTAGTTCATGGCCTTGCCGTCGGCCAGTGCCTCGGCGATGATGAGGGTCTTGCCTGCACCGGCCTTGAGGGCGGCGGCGTCTGCCTGACGGGTAACGACGTTGTAGCCGTTCTGGGCGGCGATCTCGTGGTTGTTGGGGCCGGTGCCGTCACCGTTCACCTTCTGGAACTCGCCGCCTGCGAAATACTCGAAGCCGGAGACGGCCAGCTCTTTGCCGATGGCGTAGTAGTTCTTGCGGGTCTTCTGGTGGGCGTAGAAGGCAGCGGGGGTGGCGTGGTCGATGTTGACGGTGGACACGACGCCCACCTTGTAGTTCTTCTGGGCATGGAGCTTCTCGGCGATGGTCTCATAGGGCACATCGCGGGTCCACGGGCACATATTGATGACGCCGCTCTCGGTCTTGTGACCGGTGGCGATGGAAGTGGCAGTGGAAGCGGAATCGGGGCAGAAAGAAGTGCTGTCGTAGGTAGTCACACTGCCCACCTCGGGGAACTGGGTGAAGCTCAGCTCGCCCTCGACGACAGCGCCGTTGTTCTCCACCGTACCCTTATAGAATCGGGCGGACTGGATCTGGGCCGTACCCATGCCGTCGCCGATGAAGAGGAAAACATACTTGGGTTTGCCGCCGAATACGCCTAGCAGTCCGTTCTCTTCCTCTGCTGCGTTGGCGGCATTGGGGGCAGCGGCGTTGGCGGCGGCAGGCGCTGCGGCCAGCATACCGGCGGCGGATGCAAAGGCACCGGCCTTCAAAAAGCTGCGGCGGGACATTTTATTCTCTTTCATGCGAAAGTCCTCTCTTTCCATGAGCCTCATGGCTCCTTCTCTCTTTTTCGATTTACCGGGAACGGCCTTATTCTACCGCCGCAGCCGCCCGCCCCGAAACCATGCGGGCGCAAAATCGGCGTAAAACCCCGGCGGCGGCTTTGGGCCGTCTGTAAAAAAGAAGACTTCTGCTGCACAAAAAGCGCCCCTCCGGTAAAACGGAGGGGCGCTTTTGTATGTTGCAGGTCAATTATGCGTTGAACTTTTCCTCGTCCAGCAAGCCCTCGCTCTTGGCCACGCAGATGCTGGCCACAGCGTCGCCCACCACGTTCAGGGAGGTGACGAGCATCTCGATGGGGCGGTTGATGGCGAGGATGAGGGAGTAGGCCAGCAGGGCGCTGTCATTCACGAAGCCCGCACCGGACAGGATGGTGAAGAGGATGACGGCCCCTGCGCCGGGGGCGGCAGGCGTCCCCACCGAGGCCAGCAGAGCCAGCAGAGCGACCACGACCAGCTGGGCGGGAGTAACGGTGTAACCGGCGCAGCCTGCGATGAAGACGGTGGCCACCACCTGCATGATGGCGGTGCCGTCCATGTTGATGGTCATGCCCAGAGGCAGGACGAAGGAGGCGATGGACTCATCGACACCGAAATCCTCGGTGCAGACCCTGATGTTCAGGGGGAGAGTGGCTGCGCTGGAAGAGGTGGAGAAGCCGAAGACGGCCACGTTGGCGATCTTTTTAATGAAGGTGATGGGGTTCTGCTTTGCGCCCAGCGCCACCACCAGAGGATAGGCCACCAGCAGGAAGACAAAGAGCAGGACCACCGTGACCACCACATACACCAGAGCGGGCTTGAGGTAATCAATGCCGTAGATGGCGAAGGTGCGGGTCAGCAGCACGAAGACTGCAAAGGGCGCGAAGTTTGTGACGACGAAGTTCAGGAAGACCACCACCACGTCGTTCACCTCGCCCAGCAGGCGGCGGAGGGTGGAAGTACGGCTCTCACCCAGCACATTCATGCTCAGGCCCACAGCCACCGCGAGGAAGACGGAGGAAAGAACAGCGTTGTTGCTGCCGAAAGCCGTGACGATGTTGGAGGGGATGACATTCAGCACCACGTTCAGGGGGTTGGAACCGGTGGAGCCGGAGGCTTCCGTCAGGCCCTCGATGTGAGCGTTGAAGAGACCCATGGAATAGGTGGCGTAGCCCACGCATCCGGCCAGTGCCAGCGCCATAAAGGAGCAGAGCAGGAACCAGAAGAGAGTCTTGGCCGAGATGCGGCCCATGGTGCTGATATCGGCAATGCTGCCGATGGCCAGCGCGATGGAGGTGAAGACCATCGGGATGATGACCAGCTGCAGTGCTTTGATGAAGAGCTGTCCGATGATGTAGAAGAGGCCGAGCGCACGTTCCGCGCCCTCTGTGGTGATGTCCTGGAAGAGCAGGTCGTTGATGGTCTGCCAGATGCCGCTGTTGCCGGAAGCCACGAGCTTTTCGCGCAGCATCATAAAGGCAAAGCCTGCCGCCAGACCGCAAACCAGAGACACCGCCATCTTTCTTGCCAGTGCCGCGCCGCTGTTCTTATTTTTTTCCATACGATTTTCCTCACTTTTGTCCATTTCCCAGTGTGTTTCGTTCACATTCGACCTATCCTACCACGGCAAACTGTTGGACGCAAGGGAAAAATCGGCTTTTCAGGCGATTTTTTCGCAAAAGTATGACGCATGAAAATTTGATGTGAAAATTACGTTTTGGATAAAAAGAAGCCTCTCCGTCACGCCGTAGGCGTGACGGAGAGGTTTTCTTTTATGTATTGTCTGCGCCCAGCTCTGCGGCTTCCAGCACCTTGATGCCTTCGGCCTCGAACGCGGCACGCAGAGCCTCGGCAAAGCCGGGGCGCGGCACCTTGTTCTTGACGCAGAGGGTGATGATGCCATGCAGGCTGGTGCATTCCAGACCGATGGAAGCGCCGTCCGCCGGCACCCAGGTCTGGAAGTCCTCGATGTACCGGGTCAGCTCCGGGCTGGACGGGGCGAAGGGGTCGCCCAGATAGCTCACCCAGAAGTCCGCCGGGAAACCGCTGATGTACTCGCCCATCTGGAAGATGCGCTTTTTGATGCTGAGGCTGGCTTTCTGCTGGTAGACCCGGTAGACCCAGCCCATCTGCTCCGCGATACGGAACAGTTTTCGCTCAGCGGAAAGGTTCTCTTTCAGGTCAGCGTCCACGCCCACGGCCACTTCGGCCAGCGGGGCATCTGCCGTCAGCGGCAGCTTGCGCTGGAAGGATGCCACGCAGTTGTAGAGGGCGTTCGGCGCACCCAGCGCGTCGCGGGCGTCTGTCGAGTAGCTGTAGAGCACCTCGTCCTTGTCCAGATACGTCCGCACCGCCTTACAGAGCAGAGCCGTGAGGGTACTGAAGGGCTTGACGCCGCAGCGGAGGGCGGCGTCCACAAGCCCCGCCTTTTCCAGCCGGATGCGGCAGCAGGTGGGCGTCTCTTCAAAGGTCTGCACCACGGGGCGCTGCATATCGTTGGCCACCTGACTCTCGGGGTACTTTGCAAGGATGTCCTCGATGTCGTAGGCAGGGTCCGTCTCAAGGGTCCGGCCCTCGAAAGCCGTGCCGTACCGCAGGTTGCAGTAGAACTGCAGCACCATGGTCATGAAGGGTGCTATGCCCCGGCCATCGGTCAGGAAGTGGAACCAGTCGAAGTAGACGACTTTCCCCTCATAGCTCAGGGCAACCGTAAAGCCGTTCTCGTCCGGAAATTCGGGCTTTGCGCTGCCCTGCCGCACCGGGCAGGGGGCGTCCGACGGCTCGAGGTGGAGCAGCTTTTTCTCCCACACCGGCTTCTGGAAATAGTAGGGTGCCTTTGCCCGGGCCGCATCCAGAGCCTGCTGCAAAAGCGCACCGTCCACGGCGTCCTTCAGCGTGACCTGATAGCGGCAGTTGACCATGTTTTCGCGGTAATAGTAAACGATACCCTGAAAAACAGAGCGCTGTTCGGCATCCATTCCTTATTCCCCCGCGTGTGCGGCCAGATAGTCGGCCAGATCGCTGACGGTGACGAAGTTGCGCAGCTCCTTTTCGGGGATGCGCAGGCCGAAAGTCTCCTCCAGGTCGGCGACGACGGTCAGGATCTCCATGGACGACAGGTCCAGATCGTCCATCAGGACGCTGTTCTCGTTGACATCCTCGGGGGAAATTTCTGCAACATCTTCCAGAATTGCAAGGATCTGGGACACGATCTCAGTTCTTTCCATAGTTTGAATCTTCCTTTCGTAGTTCCATTAAAGGCGGCTGCGGCTCTTTTCCAGTATTCCGCAGCCTGCCCGGTTTATTCTTACTTGCGCATCAGCTTGCCGGTGCCGGTGCGGGGCAGAGGCTCGGTGCTGAACTCCACGGCGCTCATCCGCTTGTAGAGCGGCAGGGTGCGGTTGGTCTCGGTGATGAAGTCGCGGACGGTCTGCTGGTCGGCCTCGCCGCAGTAGATGACGGCACAGATCTTCTTGCCCTTCTCCCTGACGATGCATTCCTTGACGGCCTCGCACTTGGACAGCAGATTTTCCAGTTCTTCGGGGCTGACGTTCTCACCGTTGTCGAGGATGATGATATTCTTCTTGCGTCCGGTAATGTAATAGAAGCCGTCCTCGTCCACACGGGCCAGGTCTCCGGTGTGGAACCAGCCGTCGGCGTCGAGGACTTCTGCGGTGGCCTCGGGGTCCTTGTAATAGCCCAGCATGACGCAGCCGCCGCGGATGCAGATTTCGCCCGTCTCGTCCAGCTTGTACTCGGCGTGGTCGTCGGGCTTGCCCACGGCGCGGATGTGCTTTTCGTCCTGCTCGTAGTTGATGATGCCGTCGCCGCAGGTCTCGGTCATGCCGTACACCTGAGTGATCATCATGCCCTGCTGTGCCAGCTCGGCCAGCATGGCGCCGTCAAACATGGCAGAGGAGCCGCAGGGGTTCCAGACGCCGTTCAGGCGGGCGCGGCGGCCCCGCTTGACGTCTTTGTAGATGGCCTCCATCAGCATGGGAGCCACAGCGATGGCATCGCTGTGCATCAGGCCGAGGTCGCGGTAGAAGTCGCGGATGTCGGCGGAGAGGTTCAGCGCCCAGCCCTTGCAGGCCCAAACGAAGAGGCAGATGAACGTACCCAGATGGAACAGGGGCAGGATGGCAAAGTTGCTCAGGACGTCGTTTTTGTCCTCGGGCATATGCTCGTGCTTATAGTCCAGCATGGCGTCGCCGAATTTGACCTGGCACTCCACAGTGGTAAAAAAGTTGCGCTCCGAGAGCATGACGGCCTTGCTGCGGCCGGTGGTGCCGGAAGTGAACATCAGCACCATCAAATCATCATGGCCCACGCAGTCAACAAGCTCTGCAGGCGCGCTGTCCCTGAAGGCGTCCATCGGACGGAGTTTATCGCCGTAGGCGGCCTCGATGTCGGGGCGGCAGCCATAGTCGATGCCGTCGTTGACGATGAGGGAAGGTTCGACAAGGCCCAGCTCATATTCCAGCTCGGGCCAGGTCTTTTTCTGGTTGATGGTCACGACGACTGCCCCGGCGAGGATCGCGCCGAAGCTGTTGACGCCGTACTCATAGCAGTTGCGGCTCATGATGCCGACACGCTTGCCCTTGATGTCGGGGATATTCTCCTTAAAATAAGTAACGGCCCTGCGGATGTCCTGCACATACTGGGCGTAGGTCTTTTCCACCACAGTCTTGCCATCGGCGGCCACATAGCGGAAAGCCACCCGGTCGGGGTACTGCTTCGCCATGACGTCTGTGATGAGCTCATATACAGTATTTATCATTTTTGTCGCTCCTTGCTGTTTTTCTTTCTTGCAGCGAAACGCCGGCAGCTGACATTTTCTGCCTCAACGTAATAATACCTGTTTCGACAGAGAAATGCAACTACGCGGCGTGTCCTTTTTCGCTGTTTTATTGTTTATTTGCGCAGCAGCTTGCCCAGAGCGTTGCGGGGCAGGGGCTCAGCGGTGAACTCCACAGCACTGATGCGCTTATACAGCGGCAGGCTGCGGTTGGCCTCGGTGACGAAGGCTCTGACCTCTTCCTGCTTATCCTCAGGGCAGTGGATGACGGCACAAATTTTCTGGCTCTTCTCCTTCACGATGCACTCGGTGATGGCCGGGCAGAGGGCCAGCTTCTTTTCCAGCTCTTCGGGGCTGACGTTCTCGCCGCTGGCGAGGATGATGAGGTTCTTCTTGCGGCCGGTGATGTAATAGAAGCCTTCCTCATCCATCCGGGCCAGGTCGCCGGTGTGGAACCAGCCGTCGGCGTCGATGACCTCTGCCGTGGCCTCGGGGTCCTTGTAGTAGCCCAGCATCACGCAGTCGCCCTTGATGCAGATCTCGCCGGTCTCGTCCAGCTTATACTGAACGTGGTCGTCGGGCTTGCCCACGGCACTCATCTGCTTTTCGACCTGCGTAAAGTTCAGGATGCCGTCGCCGAAGGTCTCGGTCATGCCGTAGCACTGGTTGACGACGAAGCCGTTCTGAGCCAGCTCCAGCAGCATCCTGGGGTCGAGGGCAGCGGAAGAGCAGCACAGGTCCCACAGGCCGTTCAGGCGGCTGACGCGGCCACGCTTCATGTCGTTGTAGATGGTCTCCACCAGCATGGGGGCCGAGGCCATGACATCGCTGTGCATCAGGCCCAGGTCGCGGTAGAAGTCGCGGATGTCGCCGCAGAGGTTCAGAGCCCATCCGGCAGGCGGGTAGGACATGACGCAGACGAAGCAGGCCATGTGGAAGAGGGGCAGCAGAGTCATATGGCTCAGCGGCAGCTTCTGGCCTGCCGGGAGGCGGTTGGTGATCCAGTTCTCTGCCACCTCCGAATAGGTGTGCAGGCTGGCGCACATATTCCGCTCCGAGAGCATGACGCCCTTGCTGCGGCCGGTGGTGCCGGAGGTGAACATCAGCATCATCAAATCATCGTGGCCCACGCAGTTGGTCAGCTCGCCGGGGGCAGTCTCTTTATAGCAGTCCATGGGGCGGAGCTTCGGGCCGTAGGCGGCTTCCAGCTCGGCGCGGCAGCCGTAGTCGATGCCGTCGTTCAGGATGAGGGCAGGCTCCACGAGGCCCAGCTCATATTCCAGCTCGTCCCAGGTCTTTTTCTGGTTCAGGGTCACGAGGACGCCGCCGGCGAGGATGATGCCGAAGGACGCCACGCAGAATTCATAGCAGTTCCGGCTCAGCAGAACGATGCGCCGGCCCTTGATGTCCGGCACTTCGGCCTTGAGATAGGCCGTCATCCGGCGGATGTCCCGCGCATACTCGCGGTACTTCTTCTCCACGACGGTCTTGCCGTCCTCGGCCACATAGCGGATGGCCACATGATCGGGGAACTCCTGCTCCATGCAGCGGGTCACCATGTCGTATACGCCTGCGGGTACTTTGATGTATTCAGCCATCGGTCTTTCTCCTTTTTGTCAAATTTTCAGCTCTGCACTTTTTTCATTCACTTTCCAGAGTCATTCCGAATCTCTGGCAGTTCGAGGAAAACTTTGGCACGGCTCCTCATGGCAACAGTATACCGCAAGCAGAGCGTAAACGCAAGATTTAATTGCACAAATATGCAACTTGAGCTTGCATTCGATTTGTGCAGGCAGATGTAATTCTTTCCTTTTGTTGCGATGCGCGAAAAGCTGTGATACACTTTTTTTCGTCAGGACGAAACTTCACCCGGAGGTCGAGTCCTTATCAAATTGACAGCAAGCCCAAAAAGCATTATACTGTTTATATCATTTAGCAAAAAAGCTCCCCGCCGAGCTTCATATTTTTATTTATCGCGCCTAAAACACGGCCTTCCGGGGCCTCCGGGACGAATGGCGCACAAGGAGGACCCTTTTCATGGAAGGCACCAAGCCCCGCACTGTAAGCAGCCTTGGCATGTTCGACCTGCTGAAAGGCATCGGAATGCTGGCCATTGTCTTTGCCCACACGGCAGAGCTTTACCCACTCGGCACCAACGACGTCACCCCTTTCGCGTTCGCGCTGTTCGCTTACCGCGAAGCGCTGATGGCTGCCTTTTTTATCGCCAGCGGCTACGGCTTCCGCAAGCGCTCCATCCACAAATGCATCGAGCAGCAGCTCAAGACCCTGCTCAAGCCTTACCTTTATACTGCACTGGCCACTACGGTGCTCCACGCTTTCCTTCACCACGCAGCTTTCGGCTCGTGGGATGCCGCCATCTCAGAATCGGCTAAGGTCTTAGGCGGTTTTCTGTTGGGCCTGCCCCACACGGCCACTTACTTCGGGCAGCAGTTTTTCTCCTGCGGACCCATGTGGTACTTAGTGGCCCTGATGCTGGCGTGGGTGCTTCTGGACGTGCTGCTCGAGATCTTCCCCGAGCGGTACATAACCCCCGCAGTCGTCGGCGTCACCCTGCTTGGCTGGGGCATCACGCTGGTGTGGGAGGCTCCTTTCTGCATCGCACAGGGCATGGTGTCGCTGCCCTACCTTTACATCGGCTATCTGGCCAAGAAGCGCCGCCTTTTCGAAACTCCCCTTTCCGGCAGAGCCAGAGCCGGACTTATCGTGTCCGCGCTGGGCGTCGTCGCGGGCGTTTTGCTGACCCAGAGCACCGACTGCGTTTCGCTGGGTGAGTGGACGATGGGGCCGCTGAGCATCCTGCTGGATGGCGCAGTGGGCTACGGCATCATCCGGCTCTTTTTGAAATGGCAGCGCCGAGTGGACGGCCCCATCTCCCATGCCATCGAGTGGGTGGGCCGGCGCTCGCTCTTCATCTTCTGCATCCACACTGTGGAGCTGACGGCCATCCCGTGGTATCTGATGGCTGCAAAGTATGCTGACCATCCGGTGCAGGGGATGCTGCTGCAGTTCGTGTTCTCGCTTGTGTCCATCTTCGCCGTCACCGAACTTCTGATGCGCCGCAAAGAGCTTGGCCGGAAGCTTCGGGGCGGCAAGCCTGCGGACAAGCCCCGGCAGCGGAGCAGGACCCGCCGCTATGCGGCAAAACACTGAAATTCCTGCGCTTTGGTATCCCGCCATTTTGAGGGCAGACTATAGTTACTTTTGATGCATGGGCTTGCAGCGCGGGTTGTACGCCTGGCGATAAATCGGAGGAGGCCCCGGTAATGATGAACGAAACTCCTGAAGCGGCTCTGCGCAGCCGCATTGCGGACCTTGAACAACAGCTCAAACTTGCAGACGAAGGCACTTCGCGGCTGGCCCAGCGCTGCCTCGAGCTGGAAAAGCAGCTGCAGACCTTCTATGCTGCCCACCCCCAGAAAGAGAGGCAGACCGACTCGCCTGCTCTGGTGCAGCCGCTGCTTTACTATGATGCCGGGTTCGGCTTTTCCCAGAAAGACACCGTTAAAGCCCCGGACTACGAATACGACGAGCTGAACGGCATGGTGACAGCGACCTTCGAGCTGCCGGAGACCGCGTTCAATCTCCGTTTCGACCCCGGCGAACTGCCCTGCTGCATCACTGATTTCGTCTTCTCGGATGACCGCATCCTCTGCCGCCCGGTGAACGGTGTGCCGCTCCACGGCGACGGCATCCTGTTCCTCAACGACGACCCGAATTTCATGCTGGAAGGTCTGAACCGTTTCCCCGCCGGGATGGAGCTGGGCGTGAGCTACTGCTACTTCCCGCTGGAGCCGCTGGCGGACGACCCATTGTTCGCCGCCGTTCTCGAGGGCGTACAGTATTTCCAGAAGACCCGCGTCTGCGAGCAGAAGCACCTCGACCAGCTGGAAAAGACTACAGCTGACCAGAAGCAGACCATCGAGGCCCTGCAGAAGAATCTCTCCGAGCTGCATCAGGCCAACGCCGAGCTGTGCGCCCGGAGCAAAGCCTACGAGAACTCGCTGGAAAACATCCTCTCTTCCAGCAGCTGGAAACTCACGCTGCCCCTGCGCCGCCTGCTGGGGCTGTTCCATCGCAGCTATTGAGCCTGCCTGCGGAGAGGAGGATACGATGTACAGCAGTTATACCACTCTGCAGCGGGCTCAGCTCGCCAAACAGGAATATCTCGACACCCAGGAAGTTTTTCTCGGCGTCTATGCGCCGGGACGGAACGCCTCCCTGAAAGCTTCCCTGCAGGACCAGCTCCACCGCAAATTTTTATTGACGGACAGCCTCCGCCCCGAAACCCTTGGCAGCGCCGTCGGTGTGCTTCTGGTCAGGGAAGACCTTTTCCTGATGCCCACGGCCCTTTCCTGCTTTGCGGACGCACTGCGCAGCGGCGCAGACTACGTCACCAGCGACGCCGTCTTCGGCTACTCGGGCGTCACCACCCTCTACCACAGTCAGGGCTTTGCAGCCTGCCCGGGCTGCGCCCTCGTCTCCCGGGAGCTGCTGCGCCGCTGTCAGGCGGAAGCCCGCGACCCGGAAAATCCCGTCGAACTGCTGACGCTGGCGGCGAAGCTCCGCCGCAGCCACGTCTGTCTCCCGCTGGCGCTGGCCCACTATGAGCGGGACATCTGCGCCGAAGACGTCTGGTCTGTAAAGGGGAAGCGCGTCTTTATCATGAGCCACCTGCTGGACATGACCGGTGCGCCCATCGTGCTGGTGAGCGCCGTGCCGGTGCTGCGCAGCATGGGCTACGAAGTGGTCGTCCTCGGCCCTGAGGACGGCGGCTCCATGCCGCTTTTCCTCGAGGCGGGAGCTACCGTCATCACCCGCAAGGGCTGTGTCCAGTCGCCCCTGCTCTGGGGGCTGGCCCTCTGCGCCGACCTCGTTCTGGCCAACACCGTCGTGGAGGCCCGGGCCGTCCGCGCCCTGAGCGGTGCGCGGGTGCCGGTGCTCTGGTGGCTCCACGATGCCTTTGCAGGCTACCCCCACATCGCCCACCAGATCCCCAGAGAGCTGGGCGAAAACATCCGGCTCTACTCCGTCGGCAGCCACGCCGCCAACGCCATGCACTCGGTGCGGCCGGAGTTCAACATCCGGCCCCTCATCTACGGCCTGCCGGACTACGCCGCCGAGAAGTTCTCCCACTACGATCTGAGCTATGCGGGCGGGCGGCCTCTGTTCGCCACCGTGGGTTCCTTCGAGAACCGGAAAGGCCAGGACATCTTCTGCAAGGCCATCCGGCTGCTGCCGCCTGAGACCATGAAGAAGGCATCCTTCCTCTTCGTGGGCAAGGCCGCAGAGGCTGAGATGATGGACGCCGTGCGGAGCCTGACCGCTGACTGCCCCGACAACGTCTTTTACGTCAAGCGGCTCACCCGCGACGAGATCAAGAGCCTGATGGCCCAGTGTACCTGCCTCGTCTGCGCCTCCCGCGACGACCCCATGCCTACTTTCGTCACGGAGGGCCTCATCTTCGGCAAGCCCGCCATCGTGTCGGAGCACACCGGCACCGCCGGGCTCATCACCGAGGGCGTGGACGGTTTCGTCTACGAGGACGACGACCCCGAAAAGCTGGCCGAGCGGCTGGCCTGGGCCATCGAGCACCCGGAAAAGCTTGCTGCCATGCGCCCCGCCTGCCGTGAGCTTTACGAGAGTCATTACTCCAAGCAGGCGTTTTCCGATAGTTTACAACAAGCTGTAAAGGAGCTCACCGGCGAATAAGCTCCCCGTTCTTTATCATTCTGCCGAAACTGAGGCAAAAAATTTGGCAGTTGTTCACAAACACACCTCCGGACTGTGATATACTCTCCCAAGAGTTTATCCCAGTCCGTTTTTTGTTGAAATTCGAAAGGAGTCCCTGCATGAGTTCGTCCGCCTCCCCCGCCCCTTCGCGCCGAAAGACCCTGCTCTCGCTGGGCGTTCTGGCCCTGCTGACCGGCATCGTGGTGTTCATCTTCCGGGAGCACTGGGCCGAGATCTCCGAGGCGCTGAGCCGGCTCACCCTCGGACAGGGGCTGCTGGCACTGGCCGTGGGCCTGAGCTACCCGCTTCTCGAGGGCGTATCCAGCTGGCTCATCGTCCGCAGCCGTCTGCCCCATTTCCCGCTGCGGCAGGGCATCGACAACGCATGGATGGGGACCTTCGGCAATGTGGTGGGCCTCGGCGCAGGGTCGGTGCCGTTTCAGACGTGGTATCTCCACCGGCGCGGACTGGACGTCGGCCCCGGCGTGGGGCTGATGACCCTGCAATACGTCTTCCACAAGACTGCCGTCCTGCTTTACGCCACCGTGCTGCTTCTGGCGGGCCGTCCCTGGATGGCGGCCCACTCCGACGGCGTGCTGCGGTATCTGCCCGGGGCCTACGCTGTCGTGGCGGGCGTCATCGTGGGGCTCATCGCCCTCTGCGCCCTGCCGGTGGTGCAGCGTCTGGCCCGCTGGCTGCTGCATTTTCTGCCCGACACGGGCCGCTGGGCCGAGCGCCGGGAAAGCTGGCTGGAGCAGCTGGACACCCTGAGCACCGAGAGCCGCCATCTGCTGGCGGACAAGCCCCGCTGTGCCGCCATTCTGGGCGTGCATCTCGTCAAGCTGTTCCTGCTCTTCTGCCTGCCCTGGATGGGGCTGCGGTTCATGGGGCTGGATACCGGACTGGCCTTCTGGCAGGTGCAGCTCCTGACGTCGCTGACCCTCTTCGTCTCCAACGCCCTGCCCAACGTGGCGGGCATGGGCTCGGTGGAGACGGCCTTCCTGCTGGTGTACAGCAGCTTCCTCCCCGATGCTTCGTCCATGAGCCTGCTGATGTTCTACCGGCTGGCCAGCTATTACGCCGTCTTTGCGGCAAGCGCCGTCGGCTTTGGGCTGGCGCAGAGAAGATTATCTCGTGAATAACAAAAAACCAGTGCATCTTTGATGCACTGGTTTTTGCTTTTACAATATCAGCCCTTCATGGGGACAAAGCCCACGAGGTCCTTCACCACCTCGCCGCCGATGATGAGGCCCACGACCGACGGGACAAAGGCGTTCGAGCCGGGAACAGAGCGGCGGATGGTACACTTGCGCTGGGTACCCGGAGGGCAGATGCAGTGGTCTTTGCAGCTGATGGAGTCATCCTCGATGGGAGTCATGACAGGCTCCCGGGAGTAAACGACTTTCAGGTGCTTGATGCGGCGCTTGCGGCACTCGGTGCGCATGACCTTGGCCAGCGGGCAGACGGAAGTCTTATAAATATCCGTGACCTCGAAGCGGGTAGGGTCCATCTTGTTGCCTGCACCCATGGAGCAGATGATGGGGACACCCGCCTCCTTGCACTTCATGACCAGCGCAATTTTACCGGTGACAGTGTCGATGGCGTCCACCACGTAGTCGAACTGGCTGAAATCGAAGCTGTCCTGCGTCTCGGGGCCAAAGAAGGTCTTGTAGGTGGTGACCTTGATGTTGGGGTCGATGTCGTGGACGCGCTCTTCGGCCACATCCACCTTGAACCTGCCCACCGTCTTGTGGGTGGCGATGATCTGGCGGTTCAGGTTGGTGAGGCAGACTTTGTCATCGTCGATCAGGTCGAGAGCCCCCACGCCGCTGCGGGCCAGCGCCTCGACGGTGTAGCCGCCCACGCCGCCCACGCCGAACACGGCTACGCGGGAATCGTGCAGTTTGGTCATTGCTTCCGCGCCCAGCAGCATCTGGGTGCGGGAATACTGGTCTTGCATATCATTTCTCCTTTAGGTTCTGCTTTTTACAGTCACGGGCTTGCCCTCTCAGTCACCTTCGGTGACAGCTCTCCCAAAGGGAGAGCCAGAATGCAGCGGTCAGGCAATAGGCTCTGGCGCGAAGCGCCTGAGAGGGCCGGGCCGCTCCCCCTTATCCCTTCGCCACCTGTGTAATGGTGCCGCCTCCGAGGACGACATCGCCCTGATACAGCACGACGGCCTGCCCCGGGGTGGGGGCGCGCTGAGGCTGGTCAAATTCCAGACGGAAGCTGTCCGGCCCTGCCGGGTAGACGGTGGCAGGCTGTTCGGTCTGATGATAACGGGTGCGGGCCGTCACCCGCAGGGGGCCTTTCAGCTCCGGGATGGCGATCCAGTTCACTTCGTTCGCATAGACGATGGTATCGAACAGCTCCGACTCCGGGCCGACCGTGACCGTGTTGGCCTGCATATCCTTGGCGCAGACGTAGACCGGTGCGCCCATGGCGAGGCCCAGACCCTTCCGCTGGCCGATGGTGTACCGCACAGCGCCGCTGTGGGTGCCTACCTTTCTGCCGCCGATGTCGAGGAAATCGCCCGCCGGGTAGTGCTTGCCGGTGAAATCCTCCATAAAGCGGGCGTAGTCGCCGTCCGGCACGAAGCAGATGTCCTGACTGTCGTGCTTGCGGGCGTTCACGAAGTGCTGCTGCTCGGCGATGGCGCGCACTTCGCTCTTGTGCAGACCACCCAGCGGCAGGCGGACATGAGCCAGCTGCTCCTGCGTGAGGTTGTAGAGCACATAGCTCTGGTCTTTGTTCTCGTCCAGACCCTTTTTGAGCAGCCAGCGGCCCGTGGCCTCGTCCTGCTCCACCCGGGCATAATGGCCCGTGACCACATAGTCCAGCCCGTGCGCTTCCGCCCAGCGGAGCAGGTGATCGAACTTCATATATCTGTTGCAGTCGATGCAGGGATTGGGCGTACCGCCGGCCTCGTAGACCCGGATGAATTTGTCGATGATCTTTTCCTGAAAGTCTGCCGTAAAATCCAGCACCTCGTAGGGAATATCCATCGCATAGGCCACCTCGGCGGCGTCCTCAATGTCCCGCTCCGAGCAGCAGGTGTGCAGACCCTCGGTGTTCACGGCCTCGTTGCGGGTGAGGCGCATGGTGACGCCGGTGCAGTCGAAACCGTCCCTCTGCATGAGCCATGCCGCCACCGAGCTGTCCACACCGCCGCTCATGGCGATGAGCGCCCCGGGGCGGCGGGAAGTGTTCTGTGTTTCTGTCATTCTGTTCCTCTTCTGTTATAACATACTAAAACAGTAGTATAATACTACCGCAGCTTCTTTCTCTTGTCAAGACGCAGAAAATTTGGCCGCAAAGGCCAGAAGTTCCGCTTTTTCGTTGAGCAGCCGCCCGGTGATGACCTCTTCCAGCAGCGCTTCCAGCACGCGGCGCAGGCCCGGCCCGGGCGCGACGCCCGCCGCCATCAGATCGCGGCCATTCACGGCCAGCTGGGAGACGCGGCAGCAGGCGCTTTGGGCGGTCAGCGTCCCGGCCTCTTTTTGTAAGGCGGTAAATTCATCTTTTCTTTCCGGTCGAAGAGCGCTCCAAAGGGCAGCCAGCTGCTGCACGGTGTGGAGGTCGTATTTGCCGAGAAGTCGTTTGGCTTGAAGCGGCAGCGCAGGAGTGCGGGGAGCTTTCTCCTTCACAAGTGTTGATACTCCATCTATCACAGCATTGGAGCATTTCAAGCGTTTCAGCGCCTTTCGTGTTCCATCCTCCCCCAGCGGCAGAAGCAGCGCCGCCCAGCGGGCGGTCACTTCCTCTGCTCCTGCCGGAAGGGCATCTATGATCTCACGGGCTTCCGACAGATCGTCGGGCGGCAGTTCCGGCAGGACGAAGGCCAGCACCTCCGGCTCCAGATACGCCCCCGGCTTCGGGGCGGACAGAAGCTTGTTCAGCTCTTCTTCGATGCGCTCCACCGACACGCAGTCGAGGTGGGCGGCCAGCTGCTTCGCCGCCGCTTCGGTGGCCTCGTCGATCACAAAACCGAACCGGGCCGCAAAGCGGTAGAGACGCAGGATGCGCAGAGCGTCTTCTTCAAAGCGGCGCAGCGGCTCGCCGACGGCCCGCACCACCCCCCGGGCCAGATCTTCCTGCCCGCCAAAGGGGTCGCACAAGCCCTCTTCGGCGCTGTAGGCCATGGCGTTGATGGTGAAGTCCCGCCGGGCCAGGTCCTCCCGGACGTCGGGTACAAAGGCCACGCTGTCGGGGTGGCGGCCATCGGAATAACTGCCCTCGGTGCGGAAGGTGGTGATCTCGTAGAGCCTGCCGTCCCGCTTCACAGTCACGGTACCATGCTGCAAGCCGGTGGGGATGCACTGCTTTTCTCCGAACAGCTCCATCACCTGCTCCGGGCGGGCGGCGGTGCAGAGGTCCCAGTCGTGGGGCGCAAGGCCCAGCAGACTGTCCCGGATACAGCCGCCCACGGCGTAGGCCGCAAAACCTGCCCGGTGCAGCGCGTCCAGCAGGGCGGAGGCGCCGGGTTCTATGGTGATGTTCATTCTTCGGCCTCCTCATATTGCAGGGTGATGCTCTTGCCGTCATAGCCGCACTCTGCCGCCGGGAAGAGGCTCTGCGCCTGGGCCAGCTCTTCTTCCGGGTCGGTGATCATGGGCGAATAGTGGACGAGCCAGAGCCGCTTCGCGCCCGCTTTGGCGGCGAGGGCTGCGCTCTGCCCGAAGGTGCTGTGGCCGTACTGTTTGGCCTGCGCGGCCTGCTCCGGCAGAGCATAGGTGGAGTCGCAGAACAGAAGGTCCGCACCCGCTGCGGCCTTTTCCAATGCCGGACAGGGGGCGGTGTCGCCCGAGAAGACAAAACTCAGCCCCTGCCGGGCCGGGCCGAGGACGGCTTCCGGCCGGATGACACGTCCACCGTCCAGCGTGATGCTCTCGCCGTGCTGGAGCGTCTTCCACTGCTTTACCGGTACGCCCAACGCCCGCGCCTGTTCGGGTGAGAACCGTCCGGCCCGGGGCAGATCGAGTCGGTAACCCTGACTGACGACACGGTGGCGGGTCGGCACCGGCGTGAGCTTCGCGCCCTGGGGCCAGCCGCCGAATTTTTCGCAGAGCGCCGCCGGGGCGTCCAGCACCTCGGGGCAGACCGGGTACGGCAGAGGCCCCGTCAGCACCCGCAGGGCCGCCCAGACTTCGCCGAGCCCCTTCGGCCCGTACAGCGCCAGCGGGCGGGTGCGGCCCTGACAGCCCAGCGTCTGCAGCAGCCCCGGCAGGCCGAAGATGTGGTCGCCGTGGTAATGGGTCAGGCAGACGGCGTCCATCTTCATCAGATTGACTCCGGCCCGGCGGGCGGCAGTCTGGGTCCCCTCGCCGCAGTCGAACAGGAGGCTGTGTCCTCCGCATTCGGCCACCGCCGCCGTGAGGGCGCGGTCGGGCAGGGGCATGGTGGCCGCTGTACCCAGCAGTGTAATGGTCAGCATAAAGTTTCTCCGTATCACAAAAAATCTCGATGGCTATAGTGTACCACACTCTTCGGCCCGGCACAATCGCACAGCCGCACCCTGACAGGCATAAGATGGCCCAAACCACAAAAGGAGGGGTCTTGTATGCAGCGTCAGCGGCCCGGGCATCGCATTTGGTCGTTCCACCACCGGGGGCTGCTGCTTCTGGCGGCGGCAGTGGCGGTGATGCTCTTTTTTCTCTACGGCTGCGTGGCAGGGGCGGCGTACAGCCCCCGGGGGCGGCTGGTGTTCATCCCTCTCGCACAGGTTTCAGGCAGTAGTACGACTTCGCTTTCCGCTTTTATCTGGAAGAATCGGAGCTGTCCACCGCATGGTACAATGTGCGGGCCGATATGAAAAACAAGCCCGCTCCCCTGCTGAACCCCGGCACCACCGGCAGCGAATAATTCCTGAAACATCCTCTCCCCTCATACCCCCGCGCGGCGCAAGTTGTGCGGGGGTGGTTTTATATAAAACGGAATGACTGCCTGCACACTGAGCCAGGCAGTCATTCCGCAAACAGCAAGCCAGCCGCCCTGCAAGGTAACAGGGCGGCTGGCTGCTATATTATGCAATTCAGGAGAATGGAGGAGAGAATAGCATTTTTATGCTTCCGGGGGACGGAAGTGCCGGAGAATCACTCGCCGCGGACAGCTGCGAAGCCTGCCTCGAGGTCAGCGATGATGTCGTCGATGTGCTCGGTGCCGATGGACAGGCGGATGGTGTTCTGGTAGATCTGCTGCTCGGCCAGCTCCTCATCGGTCAGCTGGCTGTGAGTGGTGGAAGCCGGATGGATGACCAGACTCTTGACGTCGGCCACATTTGCCAGCAGAGAGAAGACCTTCAGGTTGTCGATGAACTTGAATGCTTCCTCACGGCCGCCCTTGATGTTGAAGGTGAAGATGGAAGCGCCGCCGTTGGGGAAGTACTTCTCATACAGGGCGTGGTCGGGGTGATCCGGCAGAGAGGGATGGTTGACCTTCTCGACCTGGGGATGGTTGGCCAGGAACTCGACGACCTTCTTGGTGTTCTCCACATGGCGCTCAATGCGCAGGCTCAGGGTCTCGGTACCCTGCAGCAGCAGGAAGGCGTTGAACGGAGAGATGGCAGCACCGGTATCACGCAGCAGGATGGCGCGGATGTAGGTGACGAAAGCGGCGGGGCCGGCTGCGTCAGCGAAGGACACGCCGTGGTAGCTGGGGTTGGGAGCG
Organism: Faecalibacterium sp. Marseille-P9312; assembly: GCF_902497445.1. Lineage (NCBI taxonomy): Bacteria > Bacillati > Bacillota > Clostridia > Eubacteriales > Oscillospiraceae > Faecalibacterium > Faecalibacterium sp. Marseille-P9312. The sequence continues at coordinate 77,881 of NZ_CABVEW010000002.1, read as the reverse complement.
GCGATGTTGCCGTACTTGCCGCTGGCCTTCCAGTCGAACTTGCCGCTGTCCACGATGATGCCGCCCAGCGTGGTGCCGTGGCCGCCGATGAACTTGGTAGCGGAGTGGACGACGATGTCAGCGCCATGCTCGATGGGACGGATCAGGTATGGGGTGCCGAAGGTGTTATCAATGACCAGCGGCAGGCCATGCTTGTGAGCGATGGCTGCGATGGCATCAATATCAGGAATATCACTGTTGGGGTTGCCCAGAGTCTCGAGGTAGACAGCCTTGGTGTTGGGCTGGATCGCGTTCTCGACCTCTTCCAGATCGTGAGCGTCCACGAAGGTGGTGGTGACGCCGAACTGGGTCAAAGTGTGCTCCAGCAGGTTGTAGCTGCCGCCGTAGATGGTCTTCTGCGCTACGATGTGGTCGCCGGCCTGAGCCAGCGCCTCGATGGTGTAGGTGATGGCAGCTGCACCGGAAGCAGTCGCCAGAGCAGCCACGCCGCCTTCCAGAGCGGCAATGCGCTTCTCGAACACATCCTGAGTGGAGTTGGTCAGACGGCCATAGATGTTGCCGGCGTCGGCCAGACCAAAGCGGTCAGCGGCGTGCTGGCTGTTGCGGAAGACATAAGAAGTGGTCTGGTAGATAGGCACAGCACGGGAATCGGTAGCGGGATCGGCCTGCTCCTGGCCAACGTGAAGCTGCAGAGTCTCAAATTTATAGTTAGACATAGTATTTTCCCTCTCTATCTGTACTTAAAGTATTATTTTCACTCATAAAAATGCCCGGCAGCGTGGGGAGTTTCACCTTTCGTCTGCCGGGCAAAGAAATCGTTCTCAGCTCAGAGCCTTTTGTCTGTCTCGGGCGTCACATTCGCTCGCACATTCGCGGCATAGAGGGCACCGTACAGCTATGGCTCAGAGTTTGTTTCTCGGCCCGGGCGCTGTACATTCGCCCACAGCGGAAGTTGGCGTGCAGAAGACTTTTCCAAATCAGCGTCATTTGAGTACCCTCCTTTCCGAGTTTCCCACTTACCTACAAGGCGTGTGGTTTTGTTGTCTGCATTATATTCCCTCATACCCATATTGTCAATGGGTTTAATTGAATTTCTTCCAAAAAGGTTTTAAGAGTCATTCTTTTTAGAAAAATGCAAAAAGATTGCATTTTGGTCTTGCATTTCACGCAGAATCCGTGTATACTCTTCCCTGCACCTAAAACGCAACCTATTTGCAATTTAGACAACTAAAGCACTTTTCGTCCCTCTGTTTATTTTGGGTGAAGACGTAAAATGGTGTGGCGGCTGCGCGCGCCGGCGCGGGGCTGGTTTTATTCTTTTGGTCAAATGGCTTGCGCTCCGCGCGGGCCAGAGGCAGAGCTGGTTTTTTCTTTAAGCTGGTTCTCGCGCTGGTGGCGCGGGGCTGGTTTTCTCTTTCAGTCAAATGGCTTTGCGCTCCGCGCGGGCCAGAGATAGGGAGGGGTGTTTCGAATCCCCCCTCCCTACCTCTGGACTCCACTCTCCCCGCAACGAGTTAAGAGCTGCTCGCCCTTAACAATTCCAAAGAAGTGGGCTCCAACTCAAAATGCTGGAGATTCACGCCATTCGGCGTGAAGATCTCTTAACCGCATTTTGAGCCTCCGCCGTTTTACGGCTTCGCCGAAGATTTCAGGCTTTCGCAGAACTTTACCGTCAGCAGAGAGGTAACACCAGCTGCGGAGCAGCAAATCGGAGAAGTGAGAAAAATGCGTTAAGCGAAGCGACTAGCATTTTTCCACTTCGACTTCCCCTTCGGGGTCTGAAAGGGGCGAGCAGCCCCTTTCTCGTGGGTCCAGCGCGTCGAAATCGCTGGTGGTTTTCTGGTTCTCTTTTGGCACGCAAAAGAGAACTTAGCCCCGCGTAACCGCGCTCTACCCCCGCGCCACCGGCGCGAGAACAAACTTTATCTTCACTTTATTTTATATCACGAGGTATCAAACAATGGAACTTTTTCTGGATGTACTGAGCGAAACTCTGGTGGACACCGCCAAGATGCTCCCCTTCCTGTTTTTAGCCTATCTCTTTATTGAATATGTCGAGACCCGCCACGGTGAGCGCATCGAGGCCCTGCTGGCGGGCGGCGGCCGCTGGGGTGCGGTGCCGGGCGCGGTGCTGGGCTGTGTGCCGCAGTGCGGCTTCTCGGCCATCGCCTCCAACTTCTACGCCTCCCGCGTCATCACGCTGGGTACGCTGATGGCCGTCTATCTCGCCACCAGCGACGAGGCTATCCCCCTGCTGGTGTCCATGCCCGCTTACTGGGATAAGCTGATCCTGCTGATGGTCATCAAAGTCGTGTACGCTGTCTTTGTGGGCTTTCTGCTGGACTTCGTCCTCCGCAAGGCCCTGCCCCGCAGCCTGCGCGGCGGCTACACCGGCCACGCCGACGAGGTGGACTGCCACGAGGAGCACAGCGACGAAGAGGGCCATCCCCAGCCCATCTGGAAGGCCGCGCTCCGCCACACCCTCGAGATCTTTGTCTTTATCTTCGCGTTCAGCCTCGTGTTCGGCCTCATCGTCGAGGGCGTCGGCGAGGATGTCTTCGCCTCGGTGCTGGGCCGGATGGGCTTCTTCCAGCCGGTGGTGGCCGCACTGGTGGGCCTTGTCCCCAACTGTGCCGCCAGCGTCCTGATGACTCAGCTCTACGTCGAGGGCGCACTCCGCTTCTCGAGCCTCGTGGCCGGTCTCTGCACCGGCGCGGGCGTGGGTCTCGCCGTGCTGTGGCGGGTGAATCCCTCCTGGAAGCAGAACCTCTTCATCACCGGCCTGACCTGGGCCTGCGGCGCCGCTGTGGGCGTGGGCATCCAAATCGTGGTGGCCTTCATCGCCTGAGTATTTGCAAAGCACCTGCACCTTTTCTTCGGAGAAGCGTGCAGGTGCTTTTTATTTTGGAGACAAAGCCTCCATTTTGTGATATACTCAGCTTATATATAGATATAAGGAGAACACCATGCAATATAAAATTCTCGCAAGCGATTACGACAACACCCTCGTCCCCTTCGGGGAAAAACAGCCCCGTCCGGCCATGGTCAAGGCCGTGAAGAAGCTTCAGGCCGCCGGGGGAAAATTCGTGCTCAGCACAGGCCGGGCCTGGTCAGCCATCAACCGGAAAGGCCAGCTGGGCGGCATCCGGTTCGACTATGCCATCACCTGCAACGGTGCCTGCGTCGTGGACAAGAACGGTGCCATCGTGGCAGAGCACCCAATGACCAGTGAAGAGATGTACGCGCTGGTGGATTTCTGTGAGGACTACAACTACCCGCTGCAATTTAACTTCAAGGATGCATACTATGTTTACTGCGAGTATGACATCCTCCACAAGCACTACGATCGGATGAATAGCGTCGGTCTGGACTGCGTGGACGGCGAAGACCAGGACCGCCATCTCATCGATATGCCTCACGCGGCGTTCTGCCTCTTCCCCGAGGGGGCGCTGGAGCGGTTCAACGAAAAGTACGGCCACCTCGGCCTTCACTTCATGCAGACGGGCGGCCAGCTGCCCGACGGCTCCCACTTCTATGACATCGTGCGGGGCGGGATCGACAAGAGCACGGGCCTCGCAGACCTCTGCGAAAAGATGGGCCTCTCCCTCGCCGAGGCCGTGGCGGCAGGCGACTCCGCCAACGATGTGGGGATGCTGAAAGCGGCGGGCCTCGGCTGCTGTATGTCCAACGGCACCGACGAAGCCAAAGCCGCCGCTGACCGCATCATCGGCGATGTGCGGGAGGACGGACTTGCTGCCCTTATTGAAGAGCTGTGGTTCGACGGCCCGAAGGCGGAGCCCTCCGACCGCAGCTTCGGCTCTGCATGGGAGACGATGGAACGATGAGCTTCGCACCCGTTTACTCTGAAAACAGCCGCGCCCTCATCCTCGGCACATGGCCCAGCCCCAAAAGCCGGGAGATGGCCTTCTACTACGGCCACCCGCAGAACCGTTTCTGGCCCATGATGGCGGCTCTCACCGGCGAGCCTGTCCCCGCCCGGGAGGACATCGAGGCCAAAAAGGGCATCATCCTCCGCCACGGCCTCGCCCTGTGGGACACGCTGGAAAGCTGCACCATCACCGGCGCGTCGGACGCCTCCATCCGGGACGTGGTGCCGAACGACATTGCATCTCTTTTGGCAAAAGCGCCCATTGAGGCAGTGTTCTGCAACGGGGCCACGGCCCACCGCATTTATACCAAATATCTGCTGCCGGTCTCCGGCATTCCGGCGGTCAAGCTGCCCAGCACCAGCCCCGCCAACGCCGCCTGCCGCCCCGAAACCCTGCGCGAGGTCTGGGGCGAGGCCCTCAAAGATTATATAACCGTTTCCAACCTGTAAATTATTCATGAAACACTTGCGTTTTGTGGATAAAAGGATTTATTATGGAAGAGTACAAGGGGCGGTGCGCCTCTTCGGGAAAGGAGAAAATGCATGAGCAAAGTTATCCGCACCCAAAAGCCCAGCGTCCTGCCGTGGTATGCGGCGGCGCTGGTGTTCGCGGTGCTGTGCGCGGCGCTGCCAGCATATAAGCTGTGGGCGCTACTGATCGCGCTGGGCGGCGCAGCCGTGATGTTCGGCGCGGCAAAGAAGGTCTGCCTGCCCCGGGTGGTGGAACATGAAGTGCCTTTCCACACCGGCAGCGGCGATGTGGACGAGATGCTGGCCGACATCCAGCAGAAGCTGGATGCCCTCCACGCGCTGAACGAGGCCCTGCCCGACCCGGAGCTTTCCGCCGCCATGACCCGGATGGAAAAGGCAGGCCGCTCCATCGTGGAGACGGTGGAGGCCAGCCCCGCCAAGGCAAAGCAGGTACGCCGCTTTGCAAACTACTATCTGCCCGACGCGGTGAACGTACTGGAGCAGTACGCAAAGCTGGCCCGCCAGGGCGTGCGGGGCGAAAATGCCGCTTCGATCCGGGCAGAGGTGGAGCGGAACGCGGCTTCCATCGCCACTGCATTCGAAAACCAGCTGGATGCACTGTATGCCGCTGAAAGCATGGACCTCTCGGCGGATCTGACGGTGCTCCAAAATATGATGAAGGGGCAGGGACTGAGTTAAAACTGGCTTGCCCTCTCAGGCGCTAACGCGCCAGCTCTCCCAAAGGGAGAGCCTCTGGTGGAAACTTGCAGCATACCGGCCCCCGGAAAAGCCTCTCCCTCTGGGAGAGGTGGCAATGCGAAGCATTGACGGAGAGGGCAAGGCCGTGTATCGATTTGGAAAGGAAGGAATCTCTCATGGCTGATAATACGTTCAATTTTGACTTAGACGCACCCGCTGTCCCCACCCTGACCCTCGACCCGGTGGAAGCACCTGCCGCCGAGGAAAAGCAGCCCGAACCCGCTGCGGCCCCCGAGGCCGAACAGGTCAAGCTCAGCCCCGAGGAGCAGGCGATGGTGGACGCCTTCGCTCAGAAGATCGACATCACCAACAGCCAGCAGGTGCTGCAGTACGGCTCCGCCTGCCAGAAGAAGATCGGTGACTTCTCCGAGGCGGCACTTTCCAAAGTGTCCACCAAAGACCTTGGCGAGGTGGGAGGCATGATCAGCGACCTTATCGGGGAACTGAAGAACTTTGACGCCGCCGAAGAGGAAAAGGGCATCCTCGGCTTCTTCAAGAAAAAGGGCAACCAGCTCGACAACATGAAGACCAAGTACAGCAAAGCGGAAACGAACGTCGAGACCATCCAGTCCGCCCTCGAAAAGCATCAGGTGCAGCTGCTCAAGGATATTGCGATGCTGGACAAGATGTATGAGCTGAACATGGCCTATTTCAAAGAGCTGAGCATGTATATCCTCGCGGGCAAGAAGAAGCTGGCCGACTTCCGCGCCCACGAGCTGCAGCAGGCGATGGACAAGGCAAAGGCTTCCGGCCTGCCTGAGGACGCACAGGCCGCACGCGATCTGGCCGACCAGTGCGAGCGCTTTGAGAAAAAGCTCTACGACCTCGAGCTGACCCGCACCATCAGCCTGCAGATGGGTCCTCAGATCCGGCTTTTGCAGAACAATAACTCCATGATGGCCGAGAAGATACAGTCCACCATCGTCAACACCATCCCCCTGTGGAAGAACCAGATGGTGCTGGCACTGGGTCTGGCCCACAGCCAGCAGGCCATGCAGGCCGAACGTGCCGTCACCGACATGACCAACGAGCTGCTGAAAAAGAACGCCGACGCCCTCAAAATGGGTACCATCGAGACGGCCAGGGAGTCTCAGCGCGGTGTCGTGGACATCGAGACCCTGCAGCAGACCAACAAGAGCCTCATCGAGACGCTGGACGAGCTGAACAAGATCCAGAGCGAGGGCCGCGCAAAGCGTGCCGCCGCCGAGCAGGAGCTCACTCGCATCGAAGACGAGCTGAAACAGAAGATGATGGAGATCCGGAGCTGAAATGGCAAACGCAGATTTTTCCAGACAACAGAATCGACCCACCGGCGGCTTTGACGCTTCCAGCTATCGCGCCGCAGCGCCCGCCGAGGAGGAAGTGCGGCTGACGCCCTTCCAGCAGAAGCTGGCAGGCCTCGAAAAGGCCCTGCCCGCTGCGCTGGGCAAGCAGGCTGTTGCCGCTGCTCTGAGCATCGTGGTGATGCTGGCCTGCTTTTTCGGCTTTGGCGGGGCGAAGCTCCGGGCAAAGTACGACACGGTGAAGAACGGGTTCACCACTGGCGTGGCCGCAGACAGCGGCTATACCCTGAATGAGGAATTGACCACACGGCTCAACACGGCCGCCAACATCATCACCACCGCGTCCAACACACTGGGTGCCGACAGCACCGAAGTGCAGACGGCACAGGCTGCGCTGGACTCTTTTTCCGCCTGCCTCGGGGCGGTGCAGTCCGATGGCAAGATCCACGCACCGGACTCTCTGAGTGTTTACACCGGCGGCAGGATGCAGATGCTCTACCAGTCGAACGAGACGCTTGGCACAGCCATCGGCCAGCTCTACGCAAAATTGCAGGAGCAGGCCGCAGACCCCATGAAGATGGGCGCAGTGCAGGGGCAGTACAGCCAGTTCAACAGTGCGCAGACCATCATCAGCAACCTGCATTATAACGATGCGGTCCAGAGTTACCAGAAAGACGTCGGCGGCTTCCCGGCCAGCGTACTGAGTAAGCTGTTCGGCATACAGGAGGTGGAACTTTTCGCATGAAGACGATGAAAACATTCTCCCGCCGCATTGCGGCACTGCTTCTTGTCGTGACCGTCGGCATCACGGCGCTTGCACCGGCGGCTTCGGCTGCCAACATCCAGCTGCCCAGCCTGCCGAAAGATCAATGCGTGGTGGACGACGCCGGTGTGCTGAGCAACAGCACCACCTCGGAGCTCGAGACCATCAACGCACAGCTCTCTTCCAGCTGCGATGGCGCACAGATCGGCGTGCTGACCGTGGACTACACCGGCAGCGCCACCACCGAGGACTACGCCACTGAAGCGTTTAACACCTGGGGCATCAGCAGTTCCAGCAAGAACAACGGCGTGCTCATCCTGCTGGTGATGCAGTCGGACCAGTACGCCGACGGCGACTACTATCTGACCTACGGTGACGGCTTCCGCAGCACCCTGCTGGCCGATCAGGCAAGCACCCTCGTGCAGACCATGGAGGACGATTTCGCCGCCAAGAAGTACGACGCCGCCGTCCTCACCTGCGCCACCAATGTGGCCAATACCATCGCAGAGGTGTACGGGGTCACTCTGAGCGGCGGGACCATCTATTCCGACGGCTCTGACACCCAGACCACCCGGCCCTCTGTCGAGCCTGTCCCGCCCCAGAAGCACTACTCCATCTGGGAAGGCTTTATCGGCGGCATTTTCTCCATGCTTGCTTATATCATCCTGTTCATCGCAGTTTTCTTTATCTTTATCACCCCTCTCGGCCACTCCTTCGGCTGGTTCTGGGGGCCGTTTGGCTGGTTCGGCGCACGGCGTTGGCACAGAGGCCCGCGCCCTCCCCGCGGCCCTTACGATGACTTCGGCCCCGGCGGTGGTTTCTATGGCGGCCCTCGCGGCCCGAGAGGCCCCCGGGGGCCTCGTCCTCCCCGGGGCGGCGGCTTCGGTGGAAGCGGCTTTGGCGGTATGGGCGGCGGCTCCGGTTTTGGCGGAGCCGGGCGCGGCGGCGGCAGCTTTGGCGGCGGTCGTTCCGGCGGCTTCGGCGGCATGGGAGGCGGCAGCAGCCACGGCGGCGGAGCCGGACGCGGACGCTGATATTATGACAAAAGGGAAGCCCCATCGGACGGTGGGGCTTCCCTTTTGTCTATTTTGTTATTTGATGCAGCTCGAGCAGGGGCTGTAGCCTGCGGCCACGGCCTCATCATAGCTGGAGAAGAGGATCTGGTTCTTCTCCGCCGGGAGGTTGGCGCAGCTGGGCAGATGGAACTTTTTGCTGTTCACGTTGCCGATGTAGGCCTGCTGGGCCGTGCTGGACACTGCCGGGTCGGTGGGGTTCAGCTCAGCGTCGGTGGCGAAGTGTTCGGTGGCCACCGTGTAGTTCTGGCCGTCGCTGCCGATGGTGATGGTGCCTTGCAGGTCGGTGCGGTAGACGTCCACACCGGCGTCCCGCAGGATGCTTAACGTCTCCTCGTGGGGGTGGCCGTACTTATTGCCTGTGCCGCAGGAGATGACGCCCATTTCCGGCAGCACTGCGTTCAGAAACAGGTAGCTGGTGCTGGTGCTGGAGCCGTGGTGGCCCACCTGTAAGACATCCACCTTGAGGTTCGCGCCGCTGTTCACGAGGTCGCGCTCGGCGTCGGCCTCCATATCACCGGTGAGCAGGAAGCTCGTCGCACCGTAGTCGATGCGCAGGACGATGGAGGTATCGTTGGTGTCATCGTACTGCGCCACAGGGCCAAGCATGGTCACAGTGGCGCTGCCCAGCGCCCACTGGGTGCCTGCGGCAGGTACTTCGACCTGTAGGTTCTGCTGCTGGGTGTACTTGACAAAATCGTTGAAGCATTTGGTGCTGCCCTCGGTCACAGGGCTGTAAGCGTGCCCCGCCGGGAATTTTGCCATTACGGCGGCCAGACCGCCCACATGGTCTTCGTGAGCATGGGAGCAGAAGACATACTCCAGCTGCTCGACCCCCTGACTCTGCAAGTAGGAGACTACCAGACTGCCGTCGTCCACATTGCCGCCGTCGTAGAGCATGAACTGTCCGTCACACTCCACCAGCACGCTCAGCGCCTGCCCCACGTCGATGAAGTGCATCTGGAAGGCGGCGTCCTGCCCGTCGGAAGGCGTCGTTTCGGTCTGAGAAGCTGCCGGGTTCGGCATGACGTCACCGCTGCCTCCCGGGACGATGGAAGAGGTGTCACAGCCCACGAGGCCCAGCGCAAGGGCTGCGGCCAGTGCCAGCGCAGCGAGGCGGCTCATGAGCGTTTGAGAGGTCACTTTTTCTTTTTTGAAGTTTTCCACGATGTATTCTCTTTCTGTTGATTGCTTTTCGGTTTACGCGCAGGAGCCGAATGGGGCGCAAAACGCGCGCCGGGGCTGGGCTGACGGCCTGCCGGGCTGCGGCCCGCCGGGGCGGCGGAGTGGCTCTGCGGCTTGCCGCCCTTGCCTCTGGGCCGGACGGTGTAGGTGCCGTCGCCGTGGATGGTCACATCGGCGGCCTCGGCTCTGCGGGCCGAGCGCTGGACCGCAATGCGGCCCTCAGCGGGAACCAGCAGGGGGATGAGGTCTTCGCGGTGGGTCATTTTCAGCGCCTTGATGACCTTTTCGGCGTTGCGGGGCTCATAATACTGGAGCAGGGCGCGCTGAAGCGCCTTGCCCTCCGCGGTCTTTTCCACAAACACCGGCTTCAAGGTATAGGGGTCGAGGCCGGTGTAGAACATACAGGTGCTCACGGTGCCGGGCGTGGGATAAAAATCCTGCACCTGCTCGGGACGCATATGGTTCTTGTAGAGGTATTCGGCCAGATAGACGGCATCCTTGAGGGTGCTGCCCGGGTGGCTGGACATGAGATACGGCACGAGGTACTGCTTTTTTCCTGCCTTCCTGCTCAGCTCGTAGAACTTATCCTTGAACTTGTTGAAGGTCTCGATCGGCGGCTTCCCCATGTAGGCGAGGGTGTTGGGGGCGCAGTGCTCCGGCGCGACTTTCAGCTGGCCGGAGACGTGGTACTCCACCAGCTCCTTAAAGAAAGTGTCATCGGGGTCGGCCATCAGGTAATCGAAGCGGATGCCGCTGCGGATGAACACCTTCTTGACGCCGGGCAGCTCCCGGACGCGGCGGAGGATTTTCAGGTAATCGCTGTGGTCCACGATCATGTGGGAGCAGGTGGTGGGGGCAAGGCAGTGCTTGCCGCCGTTGCACATACCCCGCAGCATCTGCTCGCGGCAGGATGGGAAACGGAAGTTGGCGGTGGGGCCGCCGATGTCGTGGATGTAGCCCTTGAAATCCGGCTCGTGGGTCATCCGCTCTGCTTCGGCCACGATGCTGTCGGCACTGCGGCTGGTGACGCGTCGGCCCTGATGCAGCTGGATGGCGCAGAAATTGCAGCCGCCGAAGCAGCCGCGGTTCTGGATGATGGAGAACTGCACCTCGCGGATGGCAGGCACACCGCCCATGGCCTCGTAGATGGGGTGGTAGCGGCGGGTGTAAGGCAGAGCGTAGACCTTATCCAGCTCCCAGCGGACGAGGGGCTTTGCGGGGATGTTCTGCACGAGGTACTTCTCGCTCTGCTTCTGGACGATGATATTGCCGCTGACGACGTCCTGATTGTCCATCTGGATGCGGCAGGCTTTCGCATAGGCCACCTTATCGGAGGCGACCTTCCTGAAGCCCGCGCACTCCACATACCGCTCGGGCAGGTGGTCAAAGTCGGTCAGGTAACAGGTGCCGTCCACATCGGTGATGCTCTCCACCGGCTCCCCTGCCGCCAGACGGCGGGCAATTTCCACGGTCTGGTGTTCCCCCATGCCGAAGCTGATGATGTCCGCGCCAGAGTCCTCGGCGATGCTGGGCAGGACGGTGTCCAGCCAGTAGTCGTAGTGGGCAAAACGGCGGAGCGAGGCTTCCAGACCGCCCAGAATGACGGGCAGGTCAGGGTATGCCTGCTTGGCAAGTCTGGTGTAGACGGTGGCGCTGCGGTCGGGCCGTGCGCCGCCCTTGCCGCCGGGCGAATACTCGTCCTCCGCGCGGGGGATCTTTGCGACGGAATAGTGACTCACCATGCTGTCCACGTTGCCGCCGCCGATGAAGAAGCCGTACTTCGGCTTTCCGAACCGCTTGAAGTCCTCGCAGTCGGTGTAGCGGGGCTGAGCCAGCACGCCCACCTTGTAGCCCTCGGCTTCCAGCAGGCGGCTGATGATGGCGGTGCCAAAGCTGGGGTGGTCCACATAGGCGTCGCCGCCCACCACCACGAAGTCCAGCTGGTCCCACCCCCGGGCCTCCATGTCGGCCCGGCTGATGGGGAGAAATTCGGTGTAATGTTCCATAGTTATCCTTTTTCTTTCATGATGCCTGCCCTATACAGCAGGGCTCTATTGCTTCCGAAATCAAAAATTTTATTCATCCGGCTGATTCATCTGCATTTCCAGCCACTGCTGGCGGCTGATGAGGACAGCGCGGGGCTTTGCGCCTTCGTAGGGGCCGATGATGCCCTTTTCTTCCATCTCGTCCATGATGCGGGCGGCGCGGGCATAACCCAGCTTGCAGCGGCGCTGCAGCAGGCTGGTGGACGCCTGGCCGGCGTCGATGACCACCTCCACGGCCTGCTTGAGCATCGGGTCACTGCCGCCCTCCTCGTCGGAGTCGGCAGAACTGCTGCCCTTCTTGCCGTCCTGGATGGCGTGTTTTTCCATGGCCTCTATCATGGCCTCGTCGTACTGGACGGTGGCGCTCTTCTTGATGAAGTCCAGCACACGGCTGATCTCCTCATCCCGCACAAAGGTACCCTGGATACGGGTGGGCTTGGGTGCGCCCACGGGCATGAAGAGCATATCGCCCATGCCCAGCAGCTTTTCGGCACCGGCACCGTCGAGGATGGTGCGGCTGTCCACCTGACTGGACACGGCGAAAGCGATGCGGCTGGGGATGTTGGCCTTGATGAGGCCGGTGATGACGTCCACGCTGGGGCGCTGGGTCGCCACGATGAGGTGCATACCGGCGGCGCGGGCCTTCTGGGCGATGCGGCAGATGGAGTCCTCGACATCCTTGCCGACGACCATCATCAGATCGGCCAGCTCGTCGATGATAATGGCGATGTAGGGCATCTTCTCGAGGTTCGGGTCCGCTGCCGCCAGCTTATTGAAGGACTTGATGTCGCGGACGTTGTTCTCCGCGAAGAGGTGGTAGCGGCGCTCCATCTCCTGCACTGCGCCGCCCAGTGCGCCGGCCGCCTTGCGGGGCTCGGTGACGACGGGCATCAGCAGGTGGGGGATGCCGTTGTACTCAGCCAGCTCGACGACCTTGGGGTCGATGAGCAGGAGCTTGACATCCTCGGGGCTGGAGCGGAACAGCAGGCTCATGATGATGCTGTTGACGCAGACCGATTTACCGCTGCCGGTGCTGCCCGCGATGAGCAGATGGGGCATCTTGCACAGGTCGGCCACCTGGGCCACGCCGGCGATGTCCTTGCCCAGCGCAATCCCCATCGGCGAGGTCATCCGCAAAAAGCTCTGGCTCTCGAAGACGCTGCGGATGTAGACCGGCGTTTTCTTATGGTTCGGCACCTCGATGCCCACGGCAGGCTTGCCGGGGATGGGTGCCTCCATGCGGACATCGGCCACCGCCAGGTTCAGGGCGATGTCGTCCGCCAGCGAAGTGATGCGGCTTATCTTGACGCCCGCCATGGGCTGGACTTCATACCGGGTGACCGACGGGCCGCGGGAAATATCCAGCACACGGGTGCGGACGCCGAAGCTTTCCAGCGTGTCCACCAGCTTCTGGGCGTTGGCTTTCAGCTCGTCTTCCGCGCCGGAGTCGCTTTCCTCCGGGGCGCGCTCGAACAGCTCGATGGACGGGTACTGATACTGGAAACTCTCCTCCGTCTCGGCCTCTTCGGCGGGGGCGTTCGCGGCCTGCTCCTCGGAGACAGCAGGCTTTTCCATGGCGGCTGCCACCAGCGTATTCAGGTCTTTTTCCTCCACCGGGTCGCTGGTGATGCTGATCCAGCCGTCCTCATCCGGCTCAGAGCGGAACGCCACCGCATTCTCGGCGCTGACCGGCTGCGGGGCCGGTTCCGGAGTCGGGGTCAGATCATAGAGTGGGATGCCGAAGGAGAGCGGCGGCTCAGGCGCGGGCTGCTGTTCCGGCTCTTCTGCCGGGGCGGCGGGCGTGACGGTAGGTGTCACCGTCGGCTCGGGCTGGGCCGTGAAGAAATCCTCGGCGGCGGTATCCACAGCGTCCGGGACGATGGGAGTCACGGTGGCGTGGATGGGCGCACGGCGGAGCGGGTCCATGCCGAAGGTGCCGCCGGGGCCGAGGATGATGGGCTCGATGGGCTCACTGCCGCCCTCGGTGACGGTGGTATGGTCAGGGCCTAGATCAATATCAAAGGGCGCACGGGGCCGGGACTTTTCCACCTGTACAGGGGCAGGCTCGGGCTGAGGCGGGGTCTGCACTTCCGGTGCGGGCGCAGGGGCAGGCTCTGCCTGTTCGCCGCCCTGCATCACCTGATGGCCCCAGTGGAAGACGCCAGCCAGCCAGCCGGGAGGCTGGATATGGAAGGCGGGCGCGGCAGGCTCTTCGCCGCCGCAGCAGTCCTCGCCCGCTTCGTCTTCCGGCAGGTCGTCGTCATAGTCCTCGTATTCCTCTGCCGCGGCCTCCTCGGCGGCGCGTTCTGCCAGACGCTCGGCCCGGCGGGCGGCATTCTGCTCGTGGACGGCAAGGCCCTTTTCGTGGACGCTGCCGCCCACATTGCAGAGCCACTGCCAGCACTCGGCGGGCGTAACGTCAAAAATGTACAGGCTGGCGCAGGCCGCCAGCGCCGCCATGACCAGATTGGCGGCGGGTCTGCCGCAGAGCAGCAGGAGCGTCCCGCCCAGCACAGCGCCCAGCGCACCGCCCGAGAGCCATGCGCTCATACCATTATGATAACAGGCGGCAGTCATCTGCGCGGCGGTCTGGTCGGTGGGGATGTCAGAAAAGACGATGACCGTGCCGCTGGCGAAGATGAGCCCCAGCGTAAGCTTGGCGATATGGGGCAGCAGGTCTTCGCCCCGGGTGTAGAGGATGGCCAGATAACACAGCGCCGCGCCCAGCACGAAGCTTCCGCAGCCGAACACGCCGAACAGGACATCGTGCATCGTGCGCCAGGCCGAGCTGCCCGGCACGAAAGCCAGCGCCATGAGCACCAGCCCCGCAAACAGGGTGATGAGCCCCGCGGGCATCCGGTCCTGTGTCCGGTTCTTGCGGCGCGAGGCTGTGCTGCGCCCGGAGGTCTTGCGTTTTCTCTTTGCCATGTTTCCTAAAACCCGTTCCTTATTTTATATCATGAAGCAGGGCGCGCTCAGGGCGGCTCTGTCGGTGACGATGGAAGAATTTCGATACGACTCGATTCTTTCATTGTACCACGGGAAAAGTCAAATGGCAATTTATTTCCCCTCGATTTCTCGGTAGAGCCATGCCAGCGCATCCGACAGCCCGCCCAGCTCGTCGATGAGCTTTTCCCGCACGGCTTTTCGGCCATCCAGCACGGTGCCGACGTCCATGACCAGCTCGCCCGTGCGCATCATCAGCTCAGTATAGCGCTTCTCCGAGATGCCGCTGTGGGACGCCACAAAGCCGGTGATGCGCTCCTGCATCTGCTCGAACCAGCGCATGGTCTGCGGCACGCCCAGGATCATGCCGGAATGGCGGACGGGGTGGACCGTCATGGTGGCAGTAGGCACGATGAAGCTCCGCTGGGCGCTGACGGCCAGCGGGATGCCGATGGAGTGGCCCCCGCCCAGCACCACCGCCGCACTGGGCTTGGAGATGCTGGCGATGAGCTCCGCCAGCGCAAGCCCCGCCTCCACATCCCCGCCCACCGTATTGAGCAGGACCAGCAGGCCCTCAATGGCGGGGTCTTCCTGCACGGCCACCAGCTGGGGGATGACGTGCTCATACTTGGTGGTCTTCTGGCCCTGGGGCGCTTCCACATGGCCCTCCACCTGGCCGATGACCGTCAGGCAGTGGATGGCGTGAGCTCCCCGGGTGCGGTAAACGCTGCCCATATCCTCGATCTGCTCTTTTTCCAGCCGCTGCTGCTCCACGGGGATGTTCTTCTCTTCCTGTGACATTCTGCGCATCCTCCTTTTTGCTTCATTTCAGCTTGTCCGGCATTCCTGCCGGTTATACTTCGGTAAAGATTTCTTTTCTTTCTCAAAAAAATGTGCCAAATGGTTTGACATTCTCTCTTCGCGCTGTATACTTTATACTAGAGATAAGATTGTCAAATATGTATCATTATTGTACAAGAAAGTACAAATCTTTTGCCGGAGCACCCTGCCGCTGCGCACTTCTCCCCGGCAATGCTGCGGATAAAAAGAAAGGAGACCCCCCTATGAACACTCCCGGCAAAGCTTCTCTGCCCGTCATCAAGCGCCTGCCCAAATACTATCGCTACCTGCGCACCCTGAAGAACGACGGCATCACCAGCATCTCGTCCCGTGAGCTGGCCGCCCAGATGGGTACCACTGCCTCTCAGGTGCGGCAGGACTTCAACTGCATCGGCGACGTGAATGGCCGTCAGGGCATCGGCTACTCGGTGGAGAACCTGCTGAGCATCCTTGAGCATCTGCTCTTTGGCAACGGCGACCTCCTGCCCACCATCCTCATCGGCTGCGGCCGTCTGGGCAAGGCTGTGAGCCGCTTCATCACCACCGACACCAACGGCTACAAGCTCATCGCCGCCTTCGACAACGCCCCCGACGAGGTGGGCAAAGAGATCAACGGCATCCAGATCTTACACATTGATGAGCTGGAAGCTTTCTGCGCCGAGCACCACCCCGAGGTGGCTGTGCTCTGTCTGCCCCGCAGCGGCGCAGAGGAGATCAGCGGCCGTCTGGTGGCTCTGGGCATCCAGGGCTTCTGGAACTTCTCCCACTACGATCTGTCTGTCTCCTACCCCGACGTGGTGGTGGAGAATGTCCACCTCGGCGACAGCCTGATGAGCCTGGGCTACCGGCTGCGCAATCAGGACTGAGCAGATACGATCGATAATACAGGCCCTCTCCGTCAGGCTTTGGCTGAGAGAGTCCTTTCATGAGGAGACTTTTTCGATATGGCAAAGCTTTATTTCCGTTACGGCGCAATGAACAGCGGCAAGAGCACCGCGCTGATGCAGGTGGCTCACAACTACGAGGAGCAGGGGATGCGGGTGCTCATCCTCAAGCCGAAGGTGGACACCAAGGGCAGCGGCGACCTCGTGAGCCGTCTGGGCGTCCGCCGCCCTGCCGACCTGCTGGTGCCGCCGGACATGGACCTGGTGGAGGCCGTCCGGGCCGCCAGCAGCGAGGGCCGGCCTCTGGCCTGTGTGCTCTGTGACGAGAGCCAGTTCCTCACCGCAGAGCAGGCCGAGCAGCTGTTTATGGTGACGGTAGAGCTGAACATCCCCGTCATCTGCTACGGCCTGCGCTCCGACTTCTCCCTCAAGGGCTTCCCCGGCTCCACCCGGCTTCTGGAGCTGGCTCACACCATCGAGGAGATGAAGACCATCTGCACCTGCGGCCGCAAGGCCACCTGCAACTGCCGCAAGGTCAACGGCCGCTTCGTCTTTGAGGGCGAACAGGTAGCCATCGACCTTGAGAACGACGTCCAGTACGTCAGCATGTGTCCCCAGTGCTATTTCCGGGAGCGCAGCGCTTTCTACGCTGCCCGTCGGTGACTCTTTTCCCTGATTTTATGCCGTCCGCACGCCGGACGGCATTTTTGTATCTTTTCTGCATCCGTGATATATCAGTCGCGGCCCGATTCGCGCGTTTTTTGCGCTATTGATATATCAGCTCGGGGCCGGAACTTTCTGTTATCGTCGCTTTTGATGTATACAACGCTCTTTCAACAAATTTTGCCTCGGCTACAAAATTCTTGCAATTCAGGCCAATCTTCTCCTGTTGCATCCCAGTTTTCTATGCAAATCGTTGAAGTATACAAGTTGCACAGTTTTTCGGTCCAAGTTTATTCATTATGGCAATGACGTCAAAAGCGGGCAAAAAATAAGCGCAATATTTGTACGTTTTCTGCCGCTATCACTACAATTTGCATCTTTCTTTTTTTTCTTGCCTTTGGTATTATATTTGTATACAACGGATGCTTTGCAGAGGCGTCCGTGCAAGAAGATGTTTTCTACATAGGAGGAGAACGAAAATGAGCAAGGCAATTTCTCGTCGTGACTTTCTGAAGGTCTCTGGCGCTGTGGGTGCTGCCGGCCTGCTGGCCGCCTGCGGCGGCTCCAGCAACGCTGGTTCTACCGCCACTTCCACCGCTGCTTCTTCCGCAGCAGCTTCCGTGGCCGGCCTGTCTTCTGACCCCGTCACCCTGACCATGAGCTGGTGGGGCGGCGAGTCCCGTCACAACGCTTACCAGGAGGCCATCAAGGCTTTCTCTGCTGAGCACAGCACCATCACCGTCAACCCCACCTTCGCTGCATGGTCCGGCTGGGAGGACACCATGTCCACCAAGTTCGCAGGCGGCGTCGCTGAGGATGTCTGCCAGATCAACTGGAACTGGCTGTACAACTACTCCAAGAACGGCCAGACCTTCATCGACCTGAACAGCGTCTCCGAGTACCTGGACCTGACTCAGTGGGATGAGGCCAAGCTGGCTGCCTGCAACGTGGCAAACGCTCAGCAGTGCGTGCCTGTCTCCATGACCGGCCGTATCTTCTACTGGAACAAGACCACCTTCGACAAGGCCGGCATCTCCTTCCCCACCACTCTGGACGAGCTGATGGCTGCCGGCAAGACCTTCCAGGAGAAGCTGGGCGATGACTACTATCCCCTGCACCTGGGCGCATACGACCGTATGATCCTGATGGTCTTCTACCTCGAGTCCAAGTACGGCAAGGACTGGGCCGACCCCTCCACCTCCACCCTGAACTACGATGCCGACCAGATCGCTGAGGGCATCGACTTCATCAAGAGCCTGGTCGAGGGCCACGTCATCATGAGCCTGCCCACCTACTACGGCTCCAACGGCGACAACGCCGCTCACCAGTCCACCGAGTGGATCACCGGCAAGCTGGCCGGCTGCTTCGAGTGGGACTCCTCCGCTACCAAGTACGCTGACGCTCTGGACGAGGAGAACAAGGCTGGCTTCACCGTGGGCGAGGAGATCAAGTTCGGCGATTACAACGGCGGCTTCTCCAAGGTCTCCATGGGTCTGGCCATCACCAAGACCTGCGAGCATCCCGCAGAGGCAGCTACCCTCATCAACTTCCTGCTGAACGAGACCGCAGGTGCCGAGATCATGGGCTCCGAGTGCGGCATCCCCGCCTCCAAGGCTGGTCTGGCTGCTGCTCAGAGCGCCGGCAAGATCAAGGAGCTGGTGGCTGAGGCAAACGGCAAGGTCATGGCCTTCGTTTCCAACCAGCTCGACCCCCTGTTCGAGTCCAACGACCTGAAGGCTACCGGCACCGGCGTCTATCAGGAAGTGTTCGACACTCTGGATTACGACAATGTTTCCGGCGCTGACCTGGTCGATACCCTGCTGGACGGCATGGAGTCTGTCGGCTACACCGTCTGATTTCCGCCTCATGGACTTTTTGCGGCCCGCACACGCGCGGTGTTGACAACGGGCCGCCCCGCATAAAAGAGTCTTGCAAGGGGCATCCCTTCCACCTACGGACGGATGCCCCTTTTTTGCAAGACGGTGATGACATTTTTTTGACAAAAATGTGTCCAAACGATTGTGCGGCGTACGAGACATATCCTTATAAAAGGAGGATCCCCGGATGAAAGAAAGCAAAGCGCCCTCTCTCGGGCGTACCCCGGCCCAGAAGTTTTTTGACAAATGGCAGGGCCTGTTCTACCTGATCCCCTGGATCATCGGCTTCGTCGTCTTCAAGGCCATCCCGTTCGGCCAGTCTCTGTACTACAGCTTTACGGATATGGACTTCTTCAACGGCATCCATCAGTATGGCATCATGAACTATGTGGACGCCTTCTCCACTCCCAAGATCACCAAGGCGCTCATCACCACCTTCAAGTACAGCTTCATCACTGTGCCTCTGAAGCTGGTCTTCGCACTGTTCATCGCCTACATCCTGAACTTCAAGATCGCCTGCGTGAACGTGTTCCGCACCGTCTACTACATCCCCTCCATCCTCGGCGGCTCTGTTGCGATCGCCGTGCTGTGGAAGGCCGTGTTCCGTGATGACGGTCTGGTCAACACCCTCATCCGTATGCTGACCTTCGGCCACTTCCAGGGTCCTTCCTGGCTGAGCGACCCCAGCTACGCACTGTGGATCATCTGCTTCCTGCGTATCTGGCAGTTCGGCTCCGCCATGGTGCTGTTCCTCGCCGCTCTGAAGGGCGTGCCGGCCGACCTGTACGAGGCCGCCACCATCGACGGCGCTGGCAAATGGAAGCAGTTCTTCTCCATCACCGTCCCGATGATCACCCCCATCATCTTCTACAACCTGGTCACTCAGATCTGCCAGGCTTTCCAGGAGTTCAATGGCCCGTTCATCATCACCAACGGCGGTCCCCGCGGTTCCACCACCCTCATCTCCATTCTGGTCTACAACTACGCATTCAAGTCCAACCAGATGGGCATGGCTTCCGCACTGGCATGGATCATGTTCGTCATCGTCTGCATCCTGACGATCATCGCCTTCACCAGCCAGAAGAAGTGGGTCTACTACTCGGATGAAAGGTAAGGTGTGACAGTATGGGAATGAAAGCTTCTAACGCCATCGCGACGTTTTTCAAGTACTTCGTCCTGATCCTGGTGGGCCTCATCATGATCTATCCCCTGCTGTGGATGATCAGCGCCACCTTTAAGGACAACAGCGAGATCTTTGCAGGCATCGGCCTGTGGATCAAGAACCCCACTCTGGAGGGCTACAAGAACGCGCTGAACAACTTCGGCGGTTCCATCAACATCCTGCAGGCCATGCTGAACACTTACAGCTACGTCCTGCCCAAGGTCATCTGCACCGTGGTCTCCTCCTGCATTGCAGCTTACGGCTTTGGCCGCTTCGACTTCCCGGGCCGGAAGATCCTGTTCAGCATCATGCTGGCCACCCTGTTCCTGCCTCAGGTCGTCCTGAACGTGCCTCAGTTCCTGCTGTACACCAAGTTCGGCTGGGTCAACAGCCCGTTCTATCTGGCCATCTGGGTCCACTGCGCATTCGCAACTGAGACCTACTTCGTCTACCAGCTGGTGCAGTTCATGCGCAACGTCCCCCGCGACCTGGACGAGGCTGCCGCCATCGACGGCTGCTCCTCCTTCCAGACCCTGTACAAGGTCATCGTCCCGATGCTGATGCCCGCTCTGGTGTCCTGCGCACTGTTCCAGTTCATGTGGAGCTGCAACGACTTCATGGGCCCCCTGCTTTACGTCCAGACCCCTGCAAAGTACCCCATGTCCCTGTTCGTCAAGCTGTCCATGGACGGTGATACGGGCTTTGCCTGGAACCGTATTCTGGCCCTGTCCCTGATCTCTATCCTGCCGCAGCTCATCGTGTTCTTCTGCGCACAGGATCAGTTCGTCGAAGGTATCTCCGCCGGTGCTGTCAAGGGCTAAGCTGAAGCCCCCGCCGCTCGGATCATCCTGACAAACATGAATGCCCCCTGTGCCTCTTCCCATAGAGAGGACGCAGGGGGCATTTCTAATGTCAAAGGCTCTCCCCTTGGGAGAGCTGGCGCGTGAGCGCCTGAGAGGGCAAGGACGCTGACAAATATATGCAGGCGCTGCGATAATATCGTTTTAACAAAGAGCCTGCTTATCGCTGCGCAGCGGCTTTATCGAAGCTGGCTTGCCCTCTCCGTCACCTTCGGTGACACCTCTCCCAAGGGGAGAGGCTTTTTCAGGCGGTCACTTTCTGCTCTTCCGGTATTGCAGCGGCCCGACGCCCATCGTCTCCCGGAAGACGCGGCGGAAGTGGGCCGCAGAGGCGAAACCGGTCTGCTCGGCCACGCTGCCGATACTCAGCTCTGTCGTTTCCAGAAGCTTCTGTGCCGCCTCGATGCGGCGGGCGTTGATGTAGTCCACGATGGACTGTCCCGTCACCCGCCGGAACAGCCGGCTCAGATAGTAGGGCGAGATGTAGAACCGCGCCGCCACCTCGGTGAGGGAAAGCTTCTGCTGGTAGTTTGCCGCAAGGTAGGCGCAGATCTGCTCCACCGTCTCGTTGCGGGGGCGGGCGTCGGCGGCGCTCTGCGCCCGGTGCTCCTGCTCCACATAGTGGAGCGTCAGTGCCAGGTACAGCCCGCCGGGATACTCCGGCTCGCCCATGGCGCTCCGCATCATCTCCAGCAGCGTCCGCAGACGGCTGGCCCACTGGACGCTGCCGTAAAGGGCCATCTGGCTTCCCGGTGCAAAAAGGCGGAGGAAATCTTCGCCGGTGGCGTTCTTCATCTCGTGGAGGGCCGCCTGTGGGAAACTGCATCCCAGCATTTCCGGCTGGGTGTGGCCTGCCTGCGATACCGCCCACGCCCCCGGCCCCAGCAGCAGTGCGCAGCCGGGGCTGACCAGGAGCGACGTATCCCCGCACTGGACCGTGCAGCTGCCGCCCGAAAACAGAACGATATGGCACATCTCGGCAGGCAGCTCGAGCCGCCCGCCGGACAGCTTGAGCGCTCCCGCCGTGATCTTCGCGTTGAGTTTTTCCCGTTCGGCGCGCATCCGCCCTTCCCCCTTCTTGCCATGCCTGCCCCGCCGGGGCAGTGCTCTGATATTCTTATCTCCAGTGTACCATGCCCGCCCTCTGCGGGCAAGCCGCAAATCTACGCAAATAACTCAGGAGGCTGTAAAAATGAATCTGTCTCTCATCCGTTCCATGACCCGCAGCGCCGTCTTCGAGCTGGAAAACGGCAAGTGCTTCCGCCCGGAGCACCCCTTCGCCGTGGCTCTGAACGGCAAGACCATTTACGAAAACTGCAACACCAACGTGTTCTCCCTCTTCTCCCTGACTCCGTCCACCGCCTACACTGTGGAGGTGGACGCCGAGGGTGAGCACCTGAAACTGGATTTCACCACCGAGGCCGAGAGCTTCTTTGTGGACGCATCCCGCTACGGCCTCGTCGCCGACGGCGAGACCGACAACACCGGCAGGCTGCAGGCTGCTCTTTCCACCTGCCCCAGGGGCGGCACGGTATATGTCCCCGCTGGCCGCTACCGCACCGCCAGCCTCTTCATGAAGAGCTGCACCACCCTCTACCTCGAGAAGGGCGCTGTGCTGCTGGGCAACAACGACCGCACCCACTACCCCATCCTGCCCGGCGTCATCCCCAGCGAGAACGAAGTGGACGAATACTACCTCACCGGCTGGGAGGGCAACCCGCTGAACAGCTTTGCGGGCCTGCTGAACATCACGCAGGTGCATGACGTCGTCGTCACCGGTGAAGGTACGCTGGACTGCGACGCCCAGAACGGCGACTGGTGGATCGACCCCAAGGTCAAGCGCATCGCATGGCGTCCCCGCGCCGTGGCGATGGTGGACAGTGAGAACGTCTGCCTCCACGGCATCACCGTGCAGAACAGCTACTCCTGGACCATCCACCCCATCTTCGTCAAACACCTCGACCTGCTGAACTTCAACATCAACAACCCCTACAACGCCCCCAACACCGACGGCATCGACCCCGAGAGCTGCGAGTACACCCGCATCATCGGCGTGAACATCCACGTCGGCGACGACTGCATCGCCATGAAGGCCAGCAAGGTCTTCCTCGGCATGAAGCTCAAGAAGAGCTGCGAGCACACCGTCATCCGCAACTGCCTGCTGGACAAGGGCCATGGCGGCATCGTCATCGGCAGCGAGATGAGCGGCGGCGTCAAGGACATGGTGGTCACCCAGTGCCTCATGGACCACACCGACCGCGGCCTTCGCGTCAAGACCCGCCGCGGCCGCGGCAACACCGCCGTCATCGACGGTCTGGTGTTCCGCAACGTGGAGATGCGGGGCGTCAAGGCTCCCTTCGTCATCAATATGTTCTACTTCTGCGACCCGGACGGCCACAGCCCCTATGTCCAGTGCCGCGAGGCTCTGCCCGTGGACGAGTACACCCCGAAGCTCGGCACCCTGACCATGGAAGACATCGTGGCCACCGATGCACAGTTTGCGGGCTGCTACTTTGACGGCCTGCCCGAGCAGCCCATCGAGGGCGTCTCCATGAAGAACGTCACCATCACCTTCGACCCCGACGCCAAGGAGGGTCAGGCTGCCATGGCCGACAACCGCCCGCTGGTCAAGAAGCTGGCCATCTACGCCGAGAACGTCAAGAACATCGAGCTGCACAACGTCAAGATCGAGGGCTACGAGGGCGAGCGCCTGCGCTTTGCCAACGTCGGCCATTTTGAGGAGGACTAAGCCATGACTCATGAAGAGATTTTGTCCATGCTGGGCGATTATGTGGACTACCTTATCGCCAATTCCAGCGCCGAGGCCCCCATGTGGAACATCGAGAAGGTCCGCAGCGGCAAGCCCAACAAGTGGAACTACATCGACGGCTGCATGATCACCGCCTGCCTGAGCCTGTATAAGACTACCGGCGACGAGAAGTACCTGAAATTTTCCAGGGATTTCATCGACTGGTTCGTGCAGGAAGACGGCTCCATCAAGACCTACGACCCGAAGGAGTACAACCTTGACAACGTGAATCAGGGCAAAAACCTGTTCATCCTCTACGACATCTTCGGCGACGAGAAGTACCGCAAGGCCATCGACACCATCCGCAGCCAGCTGCTCACCCAGCCCCGCACCAGGGAGGGCAACTTCTGGCACAAGGACATTTATCCGTGGCAGGTCTGGCTGGACGGCACCTACATGGCCCAGCCCTTCTATATGGAGTACGAGACCCGCTACAACAAGATGCAGGGCTGCATCGACAGCTATAAGCAGTTCATGAACATCAAGAAGCACATGAGGGATGAGAAGACCGGCCTGTACTACCACGGCTACGACGAGAGCCGCCAGATGTACTGGGCCGACCCCGTCACCGGCTGCAGCCCCAACTTCTGGCTGCGGGCCATGGGCTGGTTCATGGTGGCGATGGTGGACGTGCTGGAGCGGATGGACGAGCAGCTCTACAACGAGTACCGCGGCATCATGGCGATGCTCAAGCAGACCATCGAGGACGTCCACAAGTTCCAGGACGAGGAGACCGGCATGTTCTGGCAGGTGATGGACCACCCCGGCGTCGAGGGCAACTACCTCGAGACCAGCGGCACGGCCCTCTTCGCCTACGCGGTGCTCAAGGGCGTGCGTCTCGGCTACCTGCCCAAGCGGATGGCCGCATGGGCCGAGAAAGCCTTCTACGGCACCTGTGACAAGTATCTGAGCAAGAACCCGGACGGCAGCCTGCAGCTGGATGGCATCTGCCTCGTGGCCGGCCTCGGCGGCAAGGACCACCGCGACGGCTCGCTGGCTTACTATTTCAGTGAGCCGGTGGTCTGCAACGACGCCAAGGGCGTCGGCCCGCTGGTGCTGGCCTATACCGAGATGATCGCACGGAAGTGACCTCTTCCCTATAGCAAAAGACCTCCGCCGCCTTTCAGGGCTGCGGAGGTCTTTTTTACATTGGAATTTATTTTTTCTCTTCAGGGCCAAAGAAATGCAGGACCCTCAGCGGAGCCTCCGCATACAGTGTAAATCTTCCCGTTCCAGCGGGGACAAAGAGCTGGTCGGTCTTTTTCAGAGGCAGGCTGCGGCCGTTTGCGCTCAGGGTCCCTGCGCCTTCCAGCACATAGATGCCGCTGCCGCGGGGCGGGCAGTCCACCGTCAGGGTGTCGGAGACCTTTACTTCGTCCAGACGGAAGAGCGGCGTATTGCGATAGCCCACCAGCGTCGTGATGCTTCCGCCCGCCGTTTTCAGCACCGTTTCCGGTTCGATGAACCAGCGGTCGTGGATCTCCTCGCGGCTGTGCGGCTCATAGTGGAAGCATTCGAACATCTTTTCAAAGCCAAGCCCCTGATGGCACATACTGTCGGCCACGGCAAAGCCGCTGGGCGTCGTGCGCTCCACCCGGATCGTATAATCCGTCGGCTCCTGGATCTCCACGAGGAAGCAGCCCGCGCCGATGGCGTGGGGCATCCCGCCCTCGATCAGGATGGTGTCGCCCGGATGCACCGGGTATTTCTGCATCCCGGCCAGCATCCCGGGAATATCCTGTGCGTGGAACAGCGCTTCCCACCGCGCGCGGGTCATGTCCGGCTGGAAACCGTAGTAGATGCAGGGCTCTTCGCCATTCACGGGGTGGCCGCTGAGGATGTGCCAGCACTCGGTCTTGCCGTACTGGCTCTGGAACAGCCGCAGGGCCGTCGGCTTGTCGGGATGCACCTGCAAGGTCAGGCGCTCGGCGCTGTCGATGAGCTTGGTCAGCACGCCGAGGGTGGGCTGCGCTGCGCCTTTGCCGAGATAGCCCTCCGTATCGCTTTCCAGCACCGATTTCAGGGTGACGTCGGTGCCGCGCAGGTGGCTCATACCCTCTTCGGGGAACTGCTCCCGTCCGGCGTTGCGGGCGGCGACGGTGGAAAGTATCCACTCTTCGGGGAAATGCCCGTCCTCGCCGTCGGTGTCACCGTGCAGGGCGTCCAGCATCCGGCCTCCCAGATAGGTGCGCCACGCACGGGGGTTATCCAGCAGGAAAGGGAAATCTGTTGTCGGCTTCATAAAGACCTCCATAAAAGGCACAGAGCCTGCCTTTCCAAGGCAGGAAAGACAGGCTCTGCTTTATTATTTGATAGAAGAATCAGAGAGATGTGGAACGCTTGATTTAAGCACCGTACACGAGGTTCGGCAGGAAGAGCACCGCCTGCGGGAAGAATATCATGAACAGGATGACACACACGATCGCAAGGTAGAAGGGCCAGCCTTTCTTGAAGGTCTCCTCAATGGGACACTCCATGATGTCAGACACGGCATACAGCGCGGTGCCGACAGGGGGAGTCATGACGCCGAAGGTGACGGTGGTCATCATGATCATGCCGAACACGACTTCGTTGACGCCGATGCTGCGCATGACGGGCAGCAGGATGGGGGTCAGGATCAGGGCGATAACGGTGGTCTCCATGAACATACCGCAGATCAGCAGGAAGACGACGACCAGCAGCAGCAGGATCGCGCTGTTGCTGGTGATGCCCAGCAGAGCGTTTGCAATGGTGACAGTGATGTTATCGAACACGATGCCGTAGCCGAACACGCCGGAGAACGCCAGAATGATGGTGATGACGGTGATGTCCTTCACGCTGTCGCGCAGGGTCTGCAGCAGGCTCTCCCAAGTCAGCTCGTGGTAGAACACGGTGCCGACCAGCAGGGCGTATGCGCAGGCAAAGGAGCCGGACTCGGTGGGGCTCATGATGCCGAAGCGGATCAGGACGATCAGCAGGACAGGGAACAGAATGGCCCAGATACTATCCAGCAGAGCCTTCAGGATCTCAGACAGCGGAGCCGGATGGTCATGCTCGGGCTTGTAGCCGAAGCGGCGGGCGCTCCAGGTGACGGCCAGCATCAGCAGCACACACATCAGGATGCCGGGGACCCAGCCAGCCATGAACAGACGGCCAATGGACACCTCGCCGACGGTGCCGTAGATGATCAGGCCCATGCTCGGCGGAATGGTGGCGACGATCAGGCCGGACAGGCCGTTGATGGCGGCAGACCAGCCGCGGTCGTAGCCCAGACGGGTCATCTCAGGTCCGAGGATGCGGCACTCCATCGAAGCATCTGCAACCGCAGAACCGGAGACGCCGCCCATCAGGGTGGACATCAGGCAGGAGACCTGACCGATGTTGCCGTACATATGGCCGGTGCAGGCGTTGGCAAAGCGCATCAGGCGCTTGGTGATGCCGCAGCTGTTCATCAGGTTGCCGGCCAGAATGAACAGGGGGATGGCCAGCATGGTAAAGCTCTGAGAAGTGGAAATGGATTTCTGCACCAGAACGGTCATAGGCAGGTCGCGGATCATAAAGAACGAGAAGCCCGACAGACCGATGGAGAATGCCACGGGCATACCCAGCAGCAGAAACACAAAGAAGATACCGATTGCAATAAACATTAGCCGACGTCCCTCCCTGCTTCGTGTTTGACTTCCTGACCAGCGGGCGTCTTGACGCGCTCAATAATGTTCAGGATGGTGGAGATGAGCATAAAGAAGGAGCCGACAGGCACAGCCATCGTGACCCAGCCGTAGCTGATGTGCAGAGAAGTGATCTGACGTGCCCAGCCGGTGGTGGTCATGCCGTAGCCGTAGTAGATCAGCACGCAGAGGAACGCTGCGATGATGACCTTGAACAGGATGTCCAGAACCTTCTGCACACCGGCGGGGAACTTCTTGACGAACAGATCAACACCGATCAGGCCGGAACCGCGCATTGCGACATCGCTGCCGAGGAAGATCAGCCATGCGAAGGCGATCAGTGCAACGTCCTGTGCCCAGTTCAGCGGATGGCCAAAGGTACGCATCATCGCCGAAACAAAGACGAGGACCGCAATGCCTGCAACCAGGATCAGAGCGATCAGCTCTTCCAGCTTACAGACTTTTTCATAAAATTTCTTCATAGAAAGTCGTCCTTATTCACAATACCTCCTGCACAGCGAGCTGCCATGCAGGAGGACATTTACGTTATGGTCGATTCAGCTTTTTAAGGGATCAGGCCTCGACGCCGGCTTCCTTGTACAGCTGCTCGCGCAGCTCGGTCCAGCCCAGCTTCTCGTATGCGGGCTTGACAGCCTCACGGAAGATGTCCTTATCGACCTCGACGATGGTCATGCCGTTGTCGGTCAGGGTCTTCTCCATGTCAGCCTGAGCAGCGATGATGTCCTGAGCATTGTTGTATGCGCAGTCGTTGAAGTCCTTCTTCATGACTTCCTGATACTCAGCGGGCAGCTTGTCGAACCATGCCTGACCGCAGATGACCATGTTGAACAGGTTGATGTGCTCGGTCTTGCTGACGTACTCGCAGACCTCGTAGATCTTGCTGGAAACAGCAGAGGTGTACTGGACTTCGCAGCCGTCGATGGACTTGGTCTGGATGCCGTTGTAGACCTCAGACCATGCGATGTTGTACGGGGTAGCGCCCATAGCGGAGATGGACTCAACGTACGGGTCAGCACCGGGGGTGCGGATGACAGCGCCCTTCAGATCGGCGGGGGTTTTGTAAGGCTTGTGGCCCATGAAGGAACGAGCACCGTCGTAGTAGTTGTAGCACAGGCCGCAGATGCCGTTGTTGGCCAGGTCAGCGTCCCAGCCCTTGAAGGTGTCGGTAGCCATCAGCTTCATGCCGTCCTCGTAGTTGTCCACGATGTAGGCCATGTTCATGATGCCGATGTCGTTGACGTAGCTGGACAGACGGCCTGCGTCGGTCAGGACGGCGATGCCCATGCCCTGCAGAGCCTGGTCGATCATGTCTTCCTCACCGCCCAGCTGGCTGGAAGGATAGATGGTGACCTTCACATGGCCGTCGGTGTCCTCAGCGACCTTGTCGGCAGCAGCCTGCAGGCCCTGATAGATCATGGAAGTATCGGTCTGGGTGGTGGAGAGCTTCAGCTCAAAGACCTCACCGGATGCAGCAGAACCAGCAGTGGAGCCGGAAGCAGCAGTGCCGGCAGTAGAAGCGGAAGAACCGCCGCAGGCGGTCAGGGCAGCAGTTGCAGCCATAGCGCCGCAGACAGCGAGAAACGAACGACGAGAAATCTTCTTCATGTGATTTTTCCTCCTGATTTTTCCAAACAGATCTTGCTCTTCTCGGATGAGCCTCGCGCAGGCCCATCTGATTTTCATGGCTTTATCATACCATGTTCATGTCCTGTTCACAGCTGTAGAATGTCACAAGCAGAATATGACATTCCACCAAACAAAGCATGACAAATGTCACTTCTTTCGTCAAATAGCCGAATAAAAGCCCGCTTTTATGCAGCAGTTTGCACAAAAGCGGGCTTTCTGCGTGGATTTTTTGTCAGCTTGTCAATGTGACGTCGAGCTGCTGCTGAATTTGCAGCAGCTGCAATTCAAAGTTCTTGTCTGCCGACATGGCCTCGGTGATCAGGCGGTCGGCGCTCTCCATCGCCTGATGATACCGCGCAAAGCGGGGCGTGGCAAGCGTATCCTCCATGATGGTAGGCAGAGTAGACATTCCGCGGGAGGCGGTGTCCTGCGAGTCCAGCTGAAGCAGCCGGGCGACCTCATCCGATTCCGTCACACTGTGCAGGGCGGACACGCCGCTCAACTCGGTGTAGACCATCGTCTGCATCTCCTCCGTGCAGGCAATGGTCTTCAGCAGCTCCCACGCCAGCCGGGAGTGCTCTGTGCGCTGGCTGATGCCCAGCATGAGGGTGCTCAGCCGGGAGTAGTTGCCGCCGCCGACGCTTGTGCCGCTGGGCATGGCGATGCAGTCCCACTCAAAGTTCGACGAGCGCTTGATGCGCCACGGATACGGCTCATAGCTGCGGTACTCGGAAAAGAGCATCGGGCGGAACGCCACTCTGCCCTCGTCGAAGGTCTTTTCGCTCAGATCCGTTCCGGCGTTGAGCTGGTAGATCTTCCGCGCAAACTGCATGGCGGACTCCTGCGCGCTCTGGTTCAGCAGGCAGTGCTGGCCGTCCTCACTGAACAGCGAACAGCCGTTGGCCACCAGCGCCTCTTCCCAGCCGTAATCGTAGACGCCGAACTGGTCAACGATGCCGTCCCCGTCCGTGTCTCTCGTCAGCTGCTCACACAGGCTGTAAAACTCATCCCACGTCCAATCGTTATCCGGGATGCGGATGTGCTCTTTCTGCAAGAGCGTCTTGTTGATGAACATCATCTGCGGCACGCATTCCAGCGGCAGCGCATACTGTTTTCCCTTGTCGGCTCCGGCCTGCAATGCCGCCGGGTAAAAGCCGCTCAGATCCGCTTCCGGGTCTTGCTTCATGAACGGATCCAGCTCCCGCAGGGAAGCTGTATCGCTGAAAATCACAAAGTCCTCGGGAAGGATCACCATCACATCCGGCTCCTGCCCCAGCAGGTACTGGCCGCTGAGCCATTCGGTGTAGTCTTCGACCCGGATGCCGCTGGTGTACTCGACTTTCACGTTGGGGTGCTCTGCCTCAAACTTTTCAATGGCGGCGTCAATAAAGGTATAGTAGTTCTCGCCCGGGACATTCCAATAGCTGTCACACGGGAAGCCGATGTGCAGCACCACCGGACGGCTGGCAGCCGCCAGAATGATGACCGCCGCCAGCAGAAAGGGCAGCGCGGCTTTCCAGTACCGGCTCATACGTCTGCCTCCGGCTGGCTGTTCTGGTTCTGCACCGCCCAGATGGCCAGCTGGGTGCGGTCACGGAGTTCCAGCTTGCGCAGGATGCTGCTGATGTAGTTGCGCACCGTGCCTTCGGAGAGATAGAGTCTGCCCGCGATCTCCTTGTTGGAGAGGCCGCAGCCCACCTCGCGGATGACCTGCCGCTCCATCTTGGTCAGCTCCAGCGCATTCTTTTTGTTCACGCGCACCTGCACGTCGCCCTGTGCCATGCGGGAGAACATCTGCAAGACCTTGGACGCCACATCCGGGGCGATGATGGAGCCGCCCCGCGCGGCCTCCCGCACGGCGTTGGTCAGGCCGTCCACCGAGACGCCCTTGAGCAGGTAGCCGGAAGCGCCGTACCGCAGAGCGTCAAACACATAATCGTCATCGTCAAAGGTGGTCAGGATGATGACCTTGATGCCCGGAAACTCCTGCTTGATGCGGCGGGTACACTCCACGCCGTCCATCTCGGGCATCCGAATGTCCAGCAGCACCACGTCGGGCTGCTTTTCCTCCACGAGTTCCAGCGCTTCACGGCCATTGGCGGCTGTACCCACCATCTCAATGTCTTCCTGCCTGCTCATCACAAAGCTGAGGCTCTGACGGATCAGTTCCTGGTCGTCGGCCAGAAGCACCTTTATCATACCGTTTCCTCCTGTTTCCTCTTTTCACTGCCCGGGGTCTTGCGCAGCGGGATCTCTGCCCGGATGCAGAACCCGTCGCTGTTCTCATACCAGAACGTGCCGCCTAGCATGAGCATCCGCTCCTGCATATGCTGCAGGCCAAAGCCCGGCGTCACGCTCTTGCAGCCGATGCCGTTGTCCCTCACCGACACTTCCAGCACGCCGTCCTCGATATGGCACCGCACCTGGACACGGGTGGCGTGGCCGTGGCGGATGGCGTTGGTGATGCCCTCCTGCACGGTGCGGTAGACGCAGTCTTCCTCATCCTGCGAGAGCGTCAGCCCGGCCAGCGACTCTTCCAGCTGGATCTGCGTGCCGCTGCTCTGCGCCATGCTGGTACACATCTTGTTGAGCGCACCCGAGAGGTTTTCTTTTTCCAGCGAGTCCGGTCGCAGTGCCTTGACCGAGCGCCGGACATCGTTCATTCCGTTGCGGGCGGTGTCGGCTATCAGCTCCATCTGATGCCGTGCCATCTCGGGCGAGTCGTCCATCATCTGGATGCAGGCATCTGCGCCCGCTGTGATGCCCGTGAGCACATGGCCTAACGTGTCGTGGATCTCGCGCGCAAGGCGGTTGCGCTCCTGCACCTGTGCGGTGTGGGCGCTCTCCTCGGCGTAGATGCGCAGCTGCTCGTTGGCCTGCTGCAGCTGCTGGTTCAGGTTCAGGATCTCCTGTTTCTCGCTGGTCTGCTGGCTGATGAACAGCACCATGTACAGAATGAAGAGTATCATTTCCAGCGCCGACAGGCTCTCGATCACCAGCTGCAGGACGCTGCGGGTGTGCAGGCTGTAAAAAGCCAGGTATTGCTTCAGCGTCACGGCATGGAGGGCGCTGGTGGCGGCGTCCATGTTGCAGAAAAGGTACACCACGATCATGGCGCTCAGAAAGCGCTTCTGCCGGAGAGAGCGCGGGTCGTCCACCATATCCACGATCGCAAACAGAGCGATCTTGTCGCAGTTCTGCTGGAAGATCAGCGCCGAGGCACTGTACAGCACGCCCTCCAATAAATATAACTGCCAGCTGCTGCGGGAGAGAAAGCCGCTGTCCACCTCATGGGAGCACTTGCTCAGGATGGTGCCCACCGCTGCCAGCATCACGCCCAGGGCAAGCACACCGGGGCGGTACGGCAGCCATTGCAGCTGCTGCAAAAACGAGTCTGCACGGCCAACTCTCACCGCGTAGAGCGGCGTGATGATCTGCACCGCAAAGATGAGCAGGATCAGAAACACCGTCAGCCACTCAATGGCATGGTAGAGCACCCGGAGACCGATGGACAAATTATCAGTTTTCATTGCCAGCCCTCCGTGCCGTAGCGCAGAATATCCTCCTGCGTGATCTGATTTACCGGCACCACGATGTTGGTCAGGTACGGCTTGCCCTCCAGGATCTCGTACACCACCTCTGCCGCCATCCGTCCGATGCGGAGGGGCGACTGTGCCGAGGTGGCCGTCATCAGCCCTTCGGAGATCAGGGCTTTCGCCTCCGGTGAGCCGTCCACGCTGTAAACCAAAGTGGACGAGAGCACGCCCTTTTCTTCCAGCGCCGCCATTGCGCCCAGGGCCGCCTGCTCGTTGACGGCCATCACGACGTCAATGCGCGGGAATGTCTCCAACAGCTGCACCATCGCGCGCATGGCACGGTTCAGCTCACCGCCGCAGTCCCGCAGCTCCAGGATCCGGTAGTCGTTGCCGCTTTTGGTCAGGGTCTGGCAGAAGCCCGAAAGTCTGTCCCAGCTGGAGAACGAATCCGAGTTGGACAGCAGCACGATGCGGGCGTTCTTGGTCTGGCTGATGAGGTGGCGGGCGTCCAGCAGACCGGCACCGTAGTTGTTGGAGGTGATGGTGCAGGTGACAAGTTCGGGGTCGTCCACCTTGGAGTCGATGAGGATGACCGGCACACCCTTTTCCCTCGCCTTTTCCAGCGCAGGCGTCACGCCCACATAATCCACCGGGTTCACGATGAGCAGCTCAATGCCCTTATTGAGCATATCCTCAATCTCCTGATTCTGCCGCTCCTGGTCTTGCCCCGGGTCGCGCACCAGGAGCAGATCGCCGTTGCTCTTGATCTGCATCTGGATCTCATCGTTGATGGTCTCATAAAATGGGTCACTCAGGGTCGTATACGTCGCCCCGATCATCCGCGTATGAGTCGGCAGACGCACCGCGTCGATAAACTTTCCCTGCACCCAGATGCCCACTGACACCGCAACCACCAGCATCAGCAGCCCCGCCAATGTCCGCCGAAACAGCTCCATCTGCATCCCTTCCTTCCGGCTAATAAGTGGCTTTATTATAGCCCAGTTTCCCGCTGGCGACAAGGGCAAGTTTTTCGGTACACCGTCTCCCCTTCATCTTGACAACCACACGGCGGCAGGGTATGCTTTAACCATCCAACCACATCTGATTTTACAAGAGGGTCTATGAATATTTACGATATTGCACGGGAAGCCGGAGTCTCGATCGCCACCGTCTCCCGCGTGCTCAACCACAAAGATACTGTCCGCGCTGACACCCGCGCCAAGGTGGAAAAGGTGCTCAAGCGCTGCAACTATGCCCCCAGTGCCATTGCACAGGGCATGGTCAGCAAGAGCCTGCACACGGTGGCCGTGCTCACGGTGGACATCCGTGATTCCCACTATGCCCGCACAGCCTACACCATCGAGCGCGAGTTTGGCCGCAGAGGGTACGAGGTCATCCTCTGCAACACCGGCGGCGACCGGGCGGAGACGCTGCGCACGTTACAAGCCGTGGCGCAGAAGCAGGTGGACGGCCTCATCCTGGTCGGCTCGATTTTCAACACCATCTGTCAGGGGGCAGAGATGGAGAACCTTCTGCGCAAAATGCCCGTCGTCCTTGCCAACGGCACGCTGGCTCTGCCGGACGCCTATTCGGTCATGGTCGATGACTGCCGGGGCGTCGAGATGGCCGTGGAGCATCTGGTGAAGACCGGACGCCGGAACCTCTACTATATCAAGGATAAGTCCACCGACAGCGCCGCTGCCAAGGCGAAGGGCTTCCTCTCCGGAATGGCCGCTGCCGGTCTGGACGCAGACGGTCATATTCTCGAAACCGGCGAGACGCTGGAGGACGGCATCCGCGTGGTGCAGCAGCTTTTGGCCGAGGGCATCCGCCCGGACGGCATTCTCTGCGGTGAGGATCTGACCGCTGCGGGTGTGCTGAAAGCCCTGCTCCGGGCGGGCATCCGCGTCCCCGAGGAGACCGCCGTGGTGGGCTATGATAATTCTACCTATGCCCGCCTGTGCGAGCCGGAATTGACCTCCGTGGACAACAAACCGGAGCAGGTGGCCTTGCTCTGCGTCCAGCTGCTGCAGAGCCGCATCGAGCACGGCGAGGACTATTCTTCTGTCACCTTGCAGCCGGAACTCGTTCAGAGGCAGAGCAGTTAAAGTGTAAAATCTTAGGAGTGTGTGTGTTCCTCAAAATGTAAGCGGTTACAAATTCTCTCCGAAAAGTCCGCATTTCTTTTCGAAAACACTTGATTTTTACTTTTGTCATGCTATAATCAAGCAAAGAAAGCGCTTACATTATTCTTTTCAAACACTGCTCAGGAGGAGATTTTCATGAAACGTGTCGCCTACGAAGAAATGGTCGCTCAGTTCACCCGCGTGCTGGAAAAGCACGGCTTCACCCCGGCGGACGCCAAAGACGCCGCTGTGATTTTCGCCCAGAACAGCCTTTCCGGCGTGTACAGCCACGGTCTGAATCGCTTTCCGCGGGTGGTGAGCTACCTCGAAAAGGGCGAGATCGACCCGCTTGCCCGCGCCGAGTGCATCTCCCGCATGGGCAGTATGGAGCGCTGGGACGGCCACCGCGGCTTCGGCCCGCTGAACGCACAGCGCGCAATGGAGCGTGCCTGCGCCCTCGCCAAAGAGAACGGCGTCGGCATCGTGGCATTGGGCAACAACAACCACTGGATGCGCGGCGGCACCTACGGCTGGCTGGCCGCCGAAAACGGCTGCATCGGCATCTGCTGGTCGAACACCGCCCCCAATATGCCTGCTTGGGGCGCCAAAGACTGCCGCATCGGCAATAACCCCATCATCCTCGCTGTCCCCCGCTCCGACGGTCAGCACGTCATGGTGGACTGCGCCTTGAGCCAGTTCAGCTACGGCAAGCTGGAGAGCACCCGTCTGGCTGGCAGGCAGCTGCCCGTACCCGGCGGCTGCGACGAGGACGGCCAGCTCACGACAGACCCCGCCGCCATCGAAAAGAGCGGCCGCGCACTGCCCATCGGCTACTGGAAGGGCAGCGGCCTCTCCATCCTGCTGGATTTGATCGCCACCCTCCTTTCCGGCGGCAATGCCGTCCACACCATCGGGACCTTCGGCGACGAGATCGGTCTGACCCAAATCATGATCGCGATCGACCCCACTAAATTTGGCACCGTCGAGGAAAACGACGCCGTCATCAGCGCCATCCTTGCGGACATCAAGGCCAGCACCCCGGCCAGACCGGATGGCGAAGTCCGCTGGCCCGGCGAGGGAATGCTGCGCACCATCAAAGAAAACCGCGAGCTTGGTGTTCCGGTGGTCGAGGAGATCTGGGAGTCGGTTTTGAAGATGTAAGAAAACCTCCATGTTTTTCACATTTGCTTCTCCTGCGGTGGAAAGTTCTGTCTGTCCGTTTGCAGATCCATAAAAGAAAAAGCCTGAAACTTCTCGGTTTATCAAGAAGTTTCAGGCTTTTCTAATTACAAATTGGAAATTTACTGCTCAATCGGCTTCATCGTGGGGACAGGTCAAGGAAGGCTCACAAATGGCTTTATTTCCCTTTACAAGCCTATCCATGCGGTTTCCTTTTTCCTGCTCCCGTACGTCACCCTACGCAACTCTCCACAACTTACCGGCAATTTGGTGTAAAAGTGGTGTAGTAGTTGGTGTAGTGGATTTCAGACCGAAATGCCCAATTTGCCGTTCAGATTTGCAAAGGAATGGGCTTTGGCTTCCTTGGTGGCTTCCGCGTAAATCTCCATCGTGGTGCTGATGTCCTTGTGACCCATGATGTCCTGAATGATCTTCAGGTTGGTCTCATTTTCGCACAGCCGGGTGCAGAACGTGTGCCGGAGATTATGGCAGGAGAAAGGCGGCAGCAGCTGCGGTTCCCGCTTTTCCTTTTCGGCCTTTTCCAGCTCGGCTTCGTTGTAGGCCACACTGATGCGCTTGATGGCGCGGTTGACCGTCTGCGGATTCTGCGGCTGGCCGAAGCGGTTCAGGAATACGAAGTCCGAGATTCCGTCGATTTCATATTCGCATACCAGTTCCAGCTCCTGCTGGTTGGTGCGCTCCTGCTCCAGCGCCTTCCGCACTTCGGGCAAAATCGGAATTGCCCGCTTGCCTGCGGCAGTCTTGGGGGTGGACATGGTGAAATAGCAGCCGCCCACCTCGTGGTCATGGTACACCAGATTGTGCTGGATGGTGATAAACCCACTCTCAAAGTCGATGTCACCCCAGCACAGACCAACCGTTTCCGAGATGCGGCATCCGGTACCCAGCATGAAGGTAAACATCGGGAGCCAGTGCTGGAACTTCGGCGTTTTCTTGATGAAATTCAGAAACGCCTGCTGCTGGGGCAGGGTCAGAGCGTGTCGTTTGGGCGTTTCGTACTGGTGGGCGGCTTTAATGGCCGTCAGGACACCATCCGTGGGATTCACACGGATGTACTCATCGTCCACCGCCACCGCAAAGACCTGATGGAGAACATTCTGGATGGTTTCCAGCGTGTTCAACGCCATCTTGCCATTGCGGACGATGCCATTGTAGTAGCTGCGGATATCCGACTTGCGAATGTCCTTGAGCTTCATCATGCCGATCTCATCCCGGACGAACCGATTGTACATATAAACGTAATTGGCGAAGGTATGCTCTTTCAAGCCCACCTTGTTCTTACGCCACAGTTCAAACAGGTCATTCAGGGTCAGGCTGCACTCCGGGATGCGGAGGCCATCTGCCAAGTCGTGCTGGATCTTCTCTTCCTTTTCGCGCAGCCCCTCCAAGGTTGCATCATAGATGGTATGGCGTTTTCCGTTTTTCGCAGTCCAACGGTACATATACAGCCCATCGCTCTTGCGGTAGACCTCGCCATCCTTCAAAACACGGCCTTTATTATCTTTACGTCTTTGCATATAAACTCTCCTTTTCATTCACAGAATGTTGAAAAGGAGCCTTACGCCATGAGTATACCATGACGCAAGACTCCCTGCAACATCAAACGGTCAATTTTTGAACCGCATCAGATCGAGAATGCCTTGTCCAGATATTCGTCCAGCTTACGGCGTTTGATCAGCCGTTTGGTTCCGTTCCAAAGGACGAACTTGCATTCATCGCTATCGGTCATTGACCGCAGTTTATTGATACCGATCCCAGAGTAAGCCGCCGCTTCCTCCAAGGTCAGATTACTCTTTTGCCAAATCGGAACTTGTCGGGACTTAGTCCCTCCATCTTGCTGACGCAAGACCGTTCCGTTGCTTAAAGTCCCCACTGGGGACTTCATTGCTTCGCAAACGCAAACTTCTTTCACTTGCACCTCCATATCCTTGTAACCGGGTGCCGGGGCAGAAAGTGCCAGCTTTCTGCTCCGAACTCTCCCGATGAGGTTCAGATTTCCGAGTGCCCCTCCTGTGTGCGGGGTTGTGCCGCTGGTTTGTTTTGTGCCTGTTCTGCCTGCAAGCGGTTCAGCAGTTGCAGAACGGAATCTCGTGCTTTCTCCTTGACCTGCTCCTTGCCCTTCTGCCGGACTTCCGGCTTCAGCAGCTTCTCCTGCAAGCGGGTAGTGGTGGTTTGCATGGTCTTGAGAAACTTGTCCAGCACAGTGTCCAGATGTTTGGCAGTGTACTCCCGTGTAACCTTGGGAGCCTTTCTCTCTGGCGACAGCACCCACTTCTTCGTGTCCTCGATCATCCGCATATCTTCCTTGCGGGTCTCGGTGCGTACCACGTCCGTCACGACCTCCACCGCCTTGTCATAGGCCGCAGCCGAAACATTTTCCAGCAGGGTCTCCATATCCGAAACTTTCAGGGTCAGTTCGTCCAGCTTGCTCTGCTGGGCGGCAAGCTGCTCCTTCTGCTTGGCAAGGATGAAGTCCTGCTTTTCGAGATACTTGCGGTTGCCGTACTCCGCTTCTTCCTCCAATTCCAGACCATGACGTTTGGCGATTTCAAACAGCATCTTCCGGCAGGCTGCATCGAAGGTGATTTTGCGGTTGTTGCGGCGGCTGAGGGGCTTGTCCGGGTCGGGCAGGTTGAAGCCCAACACTTCCAATGCCTTTTCCTGCTGGGGTGCCACCTCGCCGTACTTGTTCTCGCAGTCGAACACATGGCGTTCGTGGATGTGGGGCGTGCTTTCGTCCAGATGCAACGCCCAGTCCAGCACATGAACGTGTTCGCCAAACTTTGCCTTGAATTCCTCGATGAACTCCGTGACGATGTTCAGCAAATCCTCTGCGGAAGCGTGTTCATCCAGCGTTCCAAGCTGGTAGATAGTTTCTTCCGGGCAGGTCTTGCGGCTGGACAGCAGGTCAGGAATGGAGCGGTTACGTTCAGTGTGCCGGATTTTGGCGTTGCGCTCGTTCTGACCTTCGATGAAGGTTGTGTACCGGATCTCGTAAAACTGCCGTTCCACATCCGAGAAGGTTGCCGCCAGATCATTCGGGTCTTGTGGGTCGAGAGCCGAACGGAAGCCATGGAAGCAGTCCCAGTAGATGTTGACCTTGGCTCGTTCCGGGTCGATGTGTTCACTGTTGGCAAGGTTGAAACTTCGGTCATTGTGCTTGGGGTTATAGGTGCCGTGGGCCCCTGCTCGTCCGTTGTGTCGTGTTAATTTCAGATAGACATCCCTCCGTTTCAACAGCTTGGCGGGGAAAGCGCAGCAGCGAAGCTGCTGGATCTGCCGCCGTTTTGCGCCAGATAATACCCAGTAGGATATGACGCACAGCATCATATCACTGGGCAAGGCGTTCCCCCTTGACTCCCTTCAACGGGCCATTTTGGCCCGTTGATTTTGGCAAGCTGGCGGTCAAAGATTTGCGAATCCCTGCCCGCAGCTCGTCCGGCTTTTTCAGTTGGCCAAATTGACCAACTGATTTTGCCTGTTCCCAAAATGGTAACAGG
Source organism: Faecalibacterium sp. Marseille-P9312 (assembly GCF_902497445.1). Classification (NCBI taxonomy): domain Bacteria; kingdom Bacillati; phylum Bacillota; class Clostridia; order Eubacteriales; family Oscillospiraceae; genus Faecalibacterium; species Faecalibacterium sp. Marseille-P9312. Next base: position 38,716 of record NZ_CABVEW010000002.1, on the reverse strand, counting down.
CAGATAGACGGTCTGATAACGGCCATCCCACCCTGATTCCCATTTTGGGGAATTGGGTAGGAGCTGGTAAGTACCGTTTCCCGTCACTTACCACTCTTGGCAAACTGTCAACCTGACACTTTGCCCCCCCTATAAAGGAGAACTTTGGCGTTTTGCTGCGTACGTGCGTACGCAACAGGCGGCTTTCTCTGTACGCACGTACGCAGCGAAAGACCGAAAACGCACCATATAGGGGGATCAAAAGCGGGTCATGTCCGCCAGCTATTGGGGGTGAGGTCGGGCTGCACAAGGGCTTCGATGCCCACAAAGCCCCGGACACGCCGCCCGGACGAGTTGACGATGTTGTTGGTGGATTCCAGATTATACCTGCGCTGGTTGGCGATCAGGGCATCGCTGAACCCTCTGGCCTTGATCGCATTCAGGCTGTTCTCCTCGCACCACATCCTGTAGACCTCATACAGCTCTTTCGAGCTGGTGCAGGCATCCGCCTTCAGGCGGATGTAGCCCTCGGATTCGAGGAAATCAAACACATTGTTGTTGTCCCGCTTCACCAGTTCCCGGTTGCGCTTGGCACGGTCACTCTCGGTGAACTGAAAGCCGTTCTCCACCAGCCGCTGTAAGCCCTCAAATGCCCACAGCAGGATGCCCTCGACTTCTGCCGCCATCTTCTCGGCAATATCCGGGTCGTCCACACGGGACAGGGGCTTGTCCTTGGTGGTCAGAATGAGCTGGCGGCGGTAGAAGCCATCCGAGCGGTCATACAATGCCTGCAAATCGCCGTTGCTGAACGCCAGCAGGCGAGCGTACATCCAGCCCTGATAGCTCTGCTTGCCCTTGCGCTCCAAATCCATCTGCCCCTGTGCGGTCACGATGGACTTGACATAGTTGGTCTGACGCAGGGCTTCCATCCGCATATCATCGTCCACGCAGAGCAGGGTGTGCTCCAAATCGGCACGGGCAAAGCGGTTCTCCGAGATCTTGCCGATGCTGCCATCCTTCATGTTGCAGCCGAACAGCCGGGACAGCACCACGCCGATTTGCGACTTACCTTCACCGCCGCTGCCCTTGATGACCATCATGCGCTGCCCCTTGTTGCTGGGGATCAGGCAGTACCCGATGAACTCCTGCACTGTGGGGATGTCCTCCGGGTAGAGCAGGTCGGACAGAAACTGCAGCCAGTGGACGGGCTGGACGGCTTTCGGGTCATACTTGACAGGCAGGCGGTTGCGCACGATCTCCGGCTTGCCCTCCTGAAAGGTACCGTCCAGATACAGGGTGCCGTTTGCCAGTGCGATGCGGTCGGTGACAGGCGGAAAGTCCTCCACCTGTGCCGCCAGCTTCAGCACGTCCACCACATTGGTGACTTTCTTGGCAAGGTTCGCCCCAACGTATTCACGCATCATCTCGAAGATCTCACACCGCAGGGGCATGGTATCGGTCATGCGGCCATCCGGGGTGAAAAATGCGCCATTCGAGTAAAGCAGCTGGTGGGTACTCAGAAAATCGTCACAGAACAGGGATTCGTTGAAAAAACCTTTCTTGAACCATGCAGGGGTAAAATTACTCATAGGCATTCCGTCCTTTCTTGGCGTTACGGAAAAACGATGTGATCATTTTGATCACATCGTTTTACTCCGCAACTGGGAAATCAACGTCCTGCCGTTCTCCCTGCATGGCTTTCCTGCCCCCCTTCCGGCGGCGTTTTCCGGCTCTCCTTCTCAGGGTCATCGCCGGGTATCCCATGCAGACGGTCATGTGGTTTTCAAGGTGCAACGGGCAAAACGGCAACAAAAAAGCCGTCACAAAACAGACCAGCCCTGCCTTCGCTTTTTCGGAAGGTCTTGCCAGTCGGTTATGTAGCGACTTGAAAAGTCAAAAAAGGGGAGTTGCCCAGCCCCGCAGGTACTGAGCGAATAAGTAAAATATGTTAAATATTAAATTATTTGGATAGATTACCACAAAATCCGGGCTGTGTCAACAAAAACTTTTGAAAACACGCTACTTTCGGCAGAGTGCGAGAAAACATGTGGGAAACTTTGGCAAAAAAAGAGAGGGCTGGACGACGCCTATCCTCTTGACAAGGCAATAATAGTCAAAAAGTTTCGTACCCATCTTCATCCCGGTTTCGTCCCGGTTTGCAGAATGCCCTTGCAATCCGAAAGAAGCCGTGCTATAATGCCGCTGTAATTGAATCATAAATCTTCAGGGCAGGGTGCAATTCCCTACCGGTGGTACAGCCCACGAGCCGTAAGGCATGATTCGGTGAAACTCCGAAGCCGACAGTACAGTCTGGATGAAAGAAGATATCAAGTGCAGAACCCGTACGGTCCTGCGCTTGTGGAGGCTGCTCTGGGATGCGTTTGCATTCTGGAGCTTTCTTTTTGCACAAGGATCCCTTGTGTTTTTCGGCTTGCCCTGAACGTTTTTGTTCAGGGCTTTTTCTTTTGGAGGCAACACGATGAACGACAAAGACTATATGCGTCTGGCTTTGCAGCTTGCAAAAAAGGGCTGCGGGTGGACATCGCCCAACCCGATGGTGGGTGCCGTGGTCGTAAAAGAGGGCAGGATCATCGGACAGGGCTGGCACCAGAAATACGGTCAGGCTCATGCGGAGCGCAATGCGCTGGCATCCTGCACCGAAGATCCGCAGGGAGCGACCCTGTATGTGACATTGGAGCCGTGCTGCCATTACGGAAAGCAGCCGCCCTGCGTGGATGCGATTCTGGACGCGGGCATTCACCGGGTGGTCGTGGGTTCTGCTGACCCGAATCCGCTGGTGGCTGGAAAAGGAATTGCAATCCTGCGTGCACACGGCATAGATGTGACCGAAAATGTTCTGCAAGAGGAATGCGATGCGCTGAACAAGGTGTTCTTCCACTATATCACCACAAAACGCCCCTTCGTTTCCATGAAATACGCCATGACGATGGACGGAAAAATCGCCACATACACAGGCGCTTCCAAATGGATCACCGGGGAAATTGCCCGGACTCATGTTCAACGGCAGCGACACCGATTCCGCGGCATTATGGTGGGAGTCGGAACCATTCTGGCAGATGACCCGCTGCTGACCTGCCGGATAGAGGGTGGCCGTGATCCCGTCCGGATCATCTGTGATACACATTTGCGGACACCGCTGCAATCACAGGTGGTCATGACCGCCAAACAGGTCCCCACCATTCTTGCGACCTGCTGCGGCGACCCAGAGAAGCAGGCGGCATATCAACAGACCGGGTGCCGAGTCCTTTGTCTGGAAGAGCAATGCGGTCATGTGAATCTTCTGCAACTGATGGAACAGCTGGGGCAGGAGCAGATCGACAGCATTCTGCTGGAAGGCGGCGGAACCTTGAACTGGTCTGCACTGGAAAGCGGCATCGTGCAGCAGGTACAGGCTTACATCGCCCCGAAGCTGTTCGGAGGTAGGGATGCCAAAGCACCCATTGAGGGTGCAGGTGTCCCGCTTCCGGATGCTGCATTCCGCCTGAAGAACAGCCGATTGGAACAGCTTGGCGAAGATTTCCTGATCGAAAGTGAGGTGGAGTACCCGTGTTTACCGGAATCGTGGAAGAAGTCGGAACAATAAAATCCATCAATCGGGGACAGCATTCCGCTGTACTGACTGTTCGTGCAAAAACGGTTCTGGAAGAAACCAGGATCGGCGACAGCATCGCCGTCAACGGCATCTGCCTGACCGTCAGGCAGCTCTTCCCGGATAGCTTTGCTGCGGATGTCATGCACGAGACCTTGAACCGCTCTGCGCTTGCGCAGCTCACCGTTGGAAGTGCTGTCAATCTGGAACGTGCCATGCCGGCCAACGGACGTTTTGGCGGACACATCGTAGCAGGCCATGTGGATGGCGTCGGACGCATTGCTAATATCCGAAAAGACGATACGGCCATCTGGTACACCATTCATGCAGATTCTGCGATCCTTCGCTATGTCGTTGAAAAAGGCTCTATCACAATAGACGGTATCAGCCTGACCGTGGCTGCGGTGGAACCTACGGGCTTTTCCGTGTCCACGATACCGCACACCGTCTGTCAGACGAACCTGAACCAGCGGCACAAAGGGGATTTTGTCAATCTGGAAACCGATGTTATCGGAAAATATATCGAGAAGCTGCTTCAACCGGAAGCACCGAAACAAAACACACTCACAAAAGAAATGCTGCTGCGCTGCGGCTTTTAAGGAGAGTTTAGGATGAACTTCAATACCATTCCCGAAGCTTTGCAAGACCTGAAACAAGGAAAAATCATTCTGGTAACGGATGACCCCGACCGTGAAAACGAGGGGGACTTCATCTGTGCTGCCGAATTTGCCACCACTGAAAACATCAACTTTATGGCGACCCACGGCAAAGGTCTGATCTGTATGCCGATGTCCGAGGCTTTCGTCCAGAAGCTGCAATTTCCGCAGATGGTGCAGCATAACACCGACAACCATGAAACGGCATTTACGGTGTCCATCGACCACGTTTCTACTTCTACGGGCATTTCTGCCGCAGAGCGTTCCATTACGGCGATGGCTTGTGTGGACGACCACTCAAAAGCAGAAGATTTCCGCAGACCGGGCCATATGTTCCCCCTTCTGGCAAAAAAGAACGGTGTGTTGGAGCGCAACGGTCACACGGAAGCAACGGTTGACCTGTGCCGTCTGGCAGGGCTGAAAGAATGCGGCCTGTGCTGCGAGATCATGCGGGAGGATGGCACGATGATGCGCACCGCTGAACTGGCAAAGCTGGCAGAGCGTTTCCAAATCAAATTCATCACCATCCGTGATTTACAGGAGTACCGCAAGTGTCACGATAAACTGGTCGATCAGGTGACAGCGGTGAACCTGCCTACCAAGTATGGCACCTTCAAAGCATACGGTTTTGTGAGCCGCCTGAACGGAGAACATCACATTGCACTGGTAAAGGGCGACATTGGCGATGGAAAGGATGTTCTGTGCCGCGTCCACTCGGAATGCCTGACAGGCGATACGTTCGGCTCCTTGCGCTGCGATTGCGGCCAGCAGCTGGCCGCCGCCATGACACAGATCGAAAAAGAAGGCCGGGGCATCCTGCTTTATATGCGGCAGGAAGGCCGGGGCATCGGTCTGATCAACAAGCTGCGTGCCTATGAGCTTCAGGAGCAAGGCATGGATACGCTGGAAGCCAATCTTGCCTTGGGGTTCCATGGAGATGAACGGGAGTATTATCTCGGCGCGCAGATCCTCCGGGAACTTGGCGTAAAAAGCCTGCGCCTGCTTACCAATAACCCGGACAAAGTATATCAGCTCTCCGAGTTTGGGCTGGAGATCTCCGAGCGCGTACCCATTCAGATGACGGCGACCCCGTATGACCTGTTCTACCTGAAAACGAAGCAGGCACGGATGGGACATATTCTGGAATATTAACAACGAAAGAGGTATTTAAGAATGAAAACGTTTGAAGGTAAGCTGGTTTCTCAGAATATCAAGATCGGTATCGTAGCAGCCCGTTTTAACGAGTTTATCACGTCCAAGCTTCTGAGCGGCGCAATGGATGGCCTGCTCCGGCACGATGTGCAGGAGGCTGACGTTCATGTTGCATGGGTTCCGGGTGCTTTTGAGATCCCACTGGTTGCCTCTAAAATGGCAAAAAGCGGAAAGTATGATGCTGTGATCTGCCTTGGTGCCGTGATTCGCGGCTCTACCAGCCATTACGACTATGTGTGCAATGAGGTTTCCAAAGGCATTGCCACGGTTTCACTGGAAAGCGGAGTTCCCGTCCTCTTTGGTGTTCTGACCACCGAAAACATCGAACAGGCCATCGAGCGGGCAGGCACCAAAGCAGGTAATAAAGGCTATGACTGTGCAGTCAGTGCCATCGAGATGGTAAACCTGCTCCGGGAAATGGATACCGCCGCAGAGTAAAATACACGCAGGAGTTTGCCATGATCGTTATAAAGACCCGACAGCCTGACCCGGAATTGGAGCAGAAGATCCGGATGCTTCTGGAACGAGAGCACATCGAGGCAGAGCAAATATCCATTGATTCATGGGAGAAGTTGGTTCTTCCGGGGCTTACACTGGACGGAATGACCCACGAAGTGTCGTGCAACGGCAGAAAAGTCTCCCTTACACGACTGGAGTTCGATTTGCTGCTGATGCTTGCCTCCCACGAAGGACAAATCTTCTCAAAAGAAGAGCTTTTCCGTGCTGTGTGGGGACAAAACTGTGACGACACCTTAAAGGTCGTGGCAAATACCGTTTCCAATCTTCGAAAGAAGCTGGCCGGCTGCGGTAGCTTTATCCGCACTACCCACGGCGGCTATGCTTTTGTAAGCCAAAAGGAGAACGACCCGGCATGACCAGGATCTTATTTATTTGTCTCGGAAATATCTGCCGAAGCCCGATGGCGGAGTATGTGATGAAAGACCTTACGTCCAAGGCAGGACTATCCGAGCAATTTGAAATCGCATCAGCCGCCACCAGTGCATGGGAAATCGGAAATCCGGTCTATCCTCCTGCACGGCAGAAGCTGGCAGAACATGGCATCGACTGCAACGGCAAGACCGCCCGGCAGATGACCCGGCTGGATTATGCACGGTATGATCATCTGATTGGCATGGACGAAAGTAATCTGTGCGACATCCTGCGGCTTGTCGGCGGAGACCCACAGCATAAAGTCTCGCTGCTGATGGCGCATACGGATCATCCCCGTGAAGTGGCAGACCCATGGTTCACGGGAGATTTTGAAGCCACATGGCAGGATATACTGGAAGGATGCACGGCATTGCTTGAGGAACTGCGCTAAATTGGCGTAAATTTTGGCGTATGCCAAATCAGGAGTGTTTGACACTTGCCAACGACAAATTGATTTAACCACAGGAGAAGTTGCCTGTCAGCATAAAATCTCTATACGAAACAAAAAGCGGCAGCTACGTTGTATTTTCGCAACATAGCTGCCGCATTTTTGCGTTTGGGGTTCAGTGTACCTACTACACCAATCCGCCTATTCGATTCTTACACCACACCGCTTTGTAAGGCTCCTTTTCGGGAAAACGTCCCAAAATTGGTGTAGTTGTGGTGTAGTACCGCAGATGTTGCTTGAAATCCGTTCAAAATTTCATCGTACCTGCGTTTTAATTTTGTGTTTTACTGCTCAATCGGCTTCATCGTGGGGAACAGCAGCACGTCACGGATCGAAGCGCTGTCCGTCAGCAGCATGACCAGACGGTCAACACCGAAGCCGAGGCCGCCCGTGGGAGGCAGACCGTACTCCAGAGCGTTGACGTAGTCGTAATCGACCTGTGCCTTGCAGTCGGGCTCGATGGCCTTGCGCTCGGCGACCTGCCGCTCGAAGCGGCCCTTCTGGTCGATGGGGTCGTTCAGCTCGCTGAAAGCGTTGCCGTACTCGGTGCAGTCGATGAAGTACTCAAAACGCTCGGTGAAAGCGGGATCATCCGGCTTGCGCTTGGCCAGCGGGCTGATCTCGACGGGGTAGTCGTAGATGAAGGTGGGCTGGATGAGCTTGTCCTCGACGAAAGCGTCGAAGAACTCGGCCAGGATAGCGCCCTTGGTGGGAACCTCGGGCAGCTCCACATGGTGCTCCTTGGCAGCGGCGATGGCGTCCTCATCGGTCTTCCAGTCGTTGAAGTCAACGCCGGAATACTTCTTGACGGCCTCGATCATGGTCAGACGCTCCCAGTGGCCCATGTCGATCTGCTTGCCCTGATAGGGGATGACCAGACTGCCGCAGATCTTCTGAGCGAGGCGCTTATACAGCTCCTCCACCAGGTCCATCATGCCATGGAAATCGGTAAAGGCCTGGTACAGCTCGATGCTGGTGAACTCGGGGTTGTGCTTGGGGTCCATGCCCTCGTTGCGGAAGATGCGGCCCACCTCGTACACACGGTCCATGCCGCCCACGATGAGGCGCTTGAGGTACAGCTCCGTCTCGATGCGGAGCACCATGTCCATGTTCAGGCTGTTGTGATGGGTGTAGAAGGGACGTGCGGACGCACCAATCTCGAACGGGGTCAGGATGGGGGTATCGACCTCGAGGAAGCCCTTCTCGTCCAGATAAGCACGGATCTCCTTCAGGATCTGGCTGCGCTTGACAAAGGTATCCTTGACCTCGGGGTTTGCGATGAGGTCAACATAGCGCTGACGATAACGCATCTCGGTATCGGTCAGGCCGTGGAACTTCTCGGGCAGGGGGCGCAGACTCTTGGCCAGCAGGGTGATCTCCTCGGCGCGGGCGCTCAGCTCGCCGGTCTTGGTGCGGAACACTTCGCCCTTGACGCCGATGATGTCGCCCACGTCCAGCTTCTTGAAAGCAGCGTAAGCGTCGTCGCCCAGCTCGTCACGGCGGACGTAGAGCTGGATGTCGCCCTTATCGTCGCGCAGATGGGCAAAGCTTGCCTTGCCCATGACGCGCTTGGACATCAGACGGCCAGCCAGTGCGACCTTCTTACCGCTGTCGGTCTCGTTGGGCAGATCCTTGAACTCTTCCTTCAGGTCAGCAGAGTAAGCATCCTGAGGGAACTTGGTCAGGGTAAAGGGGTCGCGGCCTGCAGCCTGCAGGTCTGCCAGCTTCTGGCGGCGCACCTGCACCTGCTCGCTCTCAGACAGGCCCTGTGCGGGGTTCTTCTTCTGTTCTTCCATAATTTCCTCCCGCTTGGCTCAGTTTGCAGAGTGGGTGATGCCCAGCACCTTGTAGTTGACGGTATGGCCGGTGGGCAGCAGGACTTCGGCGGTGTCGCCGACAGCCTTCTCCAGCAGGGCGTGGCCCACGGGGCTCTCGTCGCTGATCTTGCCGTTCAGGGGGTCGGCCTCGGTACGGCCCACGATGTCGTACTCCTCGACCTCGTCCTCACCCTCCATCTGGATGGTGACGTGGGTACCGACAGAGACGTTCTCAACGCTCAGCTCGCTCTCGTCGATGACGACAGCGTTCTTGACCATCTGCTCCAGCTCGGTGATGCGGTTCTCGACCAGACCCTGGGTGTTCTTGGCCTCATCGTACTCGCTGTTCTCGGACAGGTCGCCGTGGCTGCGGGCTTCCTTGATCTCTTCTGCCAGCTCCTTGCGGCGGACAGTCTTCAGGTATTCCAGTTCCTCCTGCATTGCCTTCAGGCCAGCAGCGGACATCTTGATCTCTTGTGCCATTTGGAAATCTCCTTATCTATTTTTTGGGGTACGGCAGAGTGTCATAAAACATAAAACCGCACACGAATGCCATTTTGACCTATTCATTATAATAGCAAGCCGCGACCTTGTCAATAAAAACTGCCGCCCTGCGGGCCAAAAAGGCCGCAAAAAAGCCCCGCCGACAGAGGGAAGTGCCGACAGGGCTTGGAAAATGTCTTATTAAACCTCTCCGTCATCGCTGCGCGATGCCACCTCCCCTACCGAGGGGAGGCCTTGGCATGTCGGGCAGAGATGGCTTCGTCCGGAGACAGCCAGGCGCTGTTCTCATTGGCAGGCTCAATCTTCACCAGACTCGTCCAGGTTGCCCAGCTTCCTGGCCTGTTCGACCACGGCGGGGACCAGCATCTCAGGCAGGATCTCGTAGCGGGCGAACTCGGTAGTGAACCAGCCGCGGCCCTGCGTGGTCTGACGGATGAAGGTGGTGAAGTTGGCCAGCTCAGCCAGAGGCACTTCGGCGATGATGGTCTGCAGGCCGTCCTCGTCGGGCTCCATGCCCAGCACGCGGCCGCGGCGCTTGGTGACGTCGCCCATGATGTCGCCGGTATTGTCGTTGGGGACATGAGCTTTCAGGGTGTGGATAGGCTCGAGGATGACGGGGCCGGCCTCGGGCATTGCGGCCTTATAAGCCAGCTTTGCAGCCATGATAAAGGCCATTTCGGAGCTGTCCACGGGGTGGTAGCTGCCGTCCAGCAGGGTGGCTTTCAGGCCGACCACGGGATAACCGGCCAGCACGCCCTTCTCGGCGGCAAGGCGGACGCCCTTTTCAACAGCCGGGAAGAAGTTCTTCGGCACGCTGCCGCCGAACACCTTCTCTTCGAAGACGACCTGCTCGCTGTCGCAGGGCTCGAAGTTGATGACGACATCGCCGAACTGGCCGTGGCCGCCGGTCTGCTTCTTATGACGGCCCTGCTTCTGGCAGGCCTTGCGGATGGACTCGCGGTAGGCGATACGCGGAGCCTCGAGGCCAATTTCCACGCCGAACTTATTCTTCAGCTTGGCCTTGACCACGTCGAGGTGCTGCTCGCCCAGACCGCCGATGATCTGCTGATGGGTCTCGGCGTTGTTGAGGTAGCTCAGGGTGGGGTCTTCTTCCATCAGACGGGCCAGAGCGCTGCTGATCTTGCCCTCGTCGCCCTTCTTAGCGACGGTGACAGCCATGAACAGGCTGGGCTTCGGGAAGACAGGTGCGGGCAGCTTGACCACGCGGGAAGCGTCGCAGAGGGTGTCGCCGGTCTTTGCGCTGACCAGCTTTGCCACAGCGCCGATGTCACCGGCACCGATGCTCTCGGCCTCAGTCTGCTTCTTGCCCAGGACCGTGAGGGGCTTGCCCATCTTCTCGGTCTCGCCGGTGCGGGCGTTGACGAGAGAAGCGCCTGCGGTGATCTTGCCGCTGACGACGCGCAGATAGCTCAGCTTGCCCACGAAGGGGTCGGCCACAGTCTTGAAAACGTAGGCCACGGTGGGGTCAGCCTCGGAGCAGGTCAGCTCGACGGGCTCGCCGTTGGCATCCTCAGCCAGAACGCTGTTGTGCTCCGGGCTGGGCAGCAGCTTGTGCATATTGTACAGCAGCATATCCAGAGCCTGCTGGTTGACAGCGCTGCCGCAGAAGACGGGGGTGATGAGGCCGTCCTTGACGCCCTTGCGCATTCCCTCGACGATCTCCTCGGTGGTGAATGCCTCGCCGCCGAAGAACTTCTCCATCAGCTCGTCGTCGGTCTCGGCGATGGCCTCGCTCATGGCCTCGATCAGGCCCTGGAAGCGGTGGCCGATGTCGGGCAGGTCCACCTGCACCTGCTTGCCGCCCTCATACTTGAAGGCCTTCTGGCTGAACAGGTTGATGTACACGGGGGTGCCGTCGTCGAGCTTCGCCGGGACGACGCAGGGGCAGACGGTGGCGCCGAACTTGATCTTCATGTCCTCGAGGATCTTGAAGTAGTTCGCGTTCTCCAGATCGCACTTCGAGACGAAGACCATGGTGGCCTTGCCGTTCTTGCGGGCCAGCTGGAAGGCCTTTTCTGCGCCGACGGTCACGCCGCTGCGGCCCGACACGCACACCAGCACGCTCTCGGCCGCCCGGATACCCTCGTACTCGCCTGCCTCAAAGTCGAACAGGCCCGGAGCGTCGATGAGGTTGTACTTGATGCCCTCATACTCCACCGGCACGACCGATGCCGACAGGCTGGCCTTCCGCTTTGCTTCCTCGGGGTCAAAGTCCGAAATCGTGGTGCCGTCCTCGACCCGGCCCATACGCTCGGCAGCGCCCGAAAAATAGACCAATGCCTCGGTCAGCGTCGTTTTGCCGCTGCCGGCATGGCCCGCGATCAAGATATTGCGGATGTTGTTGCTTGCGTATTTCATATCGGTTTTTCCCTCATTTCCGCCGCACGGAGCATTCTCTCCGTTTTTGTGGCATATTTTACAAAGATAATACCACACTTCAAACGATTTTTGAATATTTCATTTGAAATTTCCGGCTTTTACCCTGCCAAACTTCCCGGCTTTGTTTTGTGCATATTGCCTTGAGGGCAAATATTTTATTGTAAAAGCTGCCGTAGCACGCTATAATAGGGCCACCGAACCCAATTTTTATGCAGAACAAGGAGCGTCACACGATGAAACGCACGGATTATATCAACTGGGACGAATACTTCATGGGCATTGCCCTGCTCACGGCCATGCGCTCCAAAGACCCCAGCAGTCAGGTGGGCGCCTGCATCGTCAGCCCGGAAAACAAGATCCTCTCTCTGGGCTACAACGGCATGCCCATCGGCTGCGACGACGACGCCATGCCGTGGGAGCGGGAGGGCGAGCCTCTGAACACGAAATATATGTACGTCTGCCACGCCGAGCTGAACGCCATCCTCAACAGCGCTCACAACAACCTCAAGGGCGCGCGGGTGTATGTCACCCTCTTCCCCTGCAACGAGTGTACCAAGGCCATCATCCAGTCCGGCATCGCCGAGGTCGTCTACTACAGCGACAAGTACCACGACACCGATTCCAGCGTGGCCGCCCGGTTCATGTTCCAAAAGGCCGGCGTCCGGCTCACCCCCTATCAGCCCAGCGGGCGGAAGGCGGAGCTGGAGTTGTAAGATGTAGTCCGTCTGACCATTGAGGTCATGGAGAAGACTTCTCAGAAGAAAAACGATGATAACAAAAAAGATTGACCGCCACAGTGTTCCAAGCCTGACGGTCAATCTTTTTGATTCCGGGATGGAAAGCTGACCCTTGCAGTCAGCGCCCCTTCTGTTTGTAGTATAATCGAATCACCGTTCTTTGTCAAGGAGTTCATTCACACTTGACCACTTCGTTCCTTCGTATTATAATAGAGTCTGTGAAAGTATAAATATTCAAATTTCAGTGCATAGAGAGGAATATATACAATGAGCCTTACGAACCGCAGCTTTTTGAAGCTTCTTGATTACACTCCCGAAGAGATCGAAGGTCTGCTGGACCTCGCCGCCGACCTGAAGGCAAAGAAGAAGGCCGGCATCCGCCACGATGCTCTGCGCGGCAAGAACATCGCCCTCATCTTCGAGAAGACCTCCACCCGCACCCGCTGCAGCTTTGAGGTCGCCGCCCACGACCTGGGCATGGAAGTCACCTACCTCGACCCGTCGGGCAGCCAGATCGGCAAAAAGGAGTCCATCGCCGACACCGCCCGGGTGCTGGGCCGGATGTTCGATGGCATCGAGTACCGCGGCTACGGCCAGAGCATCGTGGAAGATCTGGCCCACTACGCCGGTGTGCCGGTGTGGAACGGCCTGACCAACGAGTTCCACCCCACCCAGATCCTCGCCGACTTCCTCACCATCCGGGAGCACTTCGGCCGCCTCAAGGGCATCAACTTCGTTTACTTCGGCGACGCCCGCTACAACATGGGCAACAGCCTGATGGTGGGCTGCGCCAAGATGGGCCTCAACTTCACCGCCTGCGCCCCCAAAAAGTACCAGCCGGACGCTGCACTGGTGGAGCAGTGCAGGGCCATCGCCGCCGAGACGGGTGCGGCCATCTCCTTCGAGGAAGACCCCGCCAAAGCCGCAAAGGGCGCAGACGTCCTCTACACCGACGTCTGGGTGTCCATGGGCGAGCCGGTCGAGGTCTGGGCCGAGCGCATCAACGACCTGGCCGCATATCAAATCAACCAGAACCTGATGGACATTGCCGGCCCCAAGGCCGTGTTCATGCACTGCCTGCCCGCCTACCACGACCACAAGACCACCGTGGGCAGGGAGATGGGCGAACGCTTTGGCCGCGACGCGATGGAGGTCACCGACGAAGTCTTCGAAGGCCCCCAGAGCATCGTCTTCGACGAGGCCGAGAACCGGATGCACACCATCAAGGCTGTCATGGCGGCCACGCTGGGCTATAACGGCTGATGGGCGGAGGACACGTTTCGCGCCCCGATTTCGGGATGCCGCAGCCCGACCCGGCCCACCCGCTGACGGAGTTTTACTGCCTGCTGCAGCGAGCCTTAGACCGGGAGGGCGTATTTGCCCTGCCCGCGCTGTATGCGCAGTTCCGCGCTCCGGCCCGGCGCATCTACGCCGACGAGGCGGCGGATTTTCTCCCCCTCTCCCCCGACGAAGAGGCAGGTTCTGCCCGTCTGCTGGCCCCGGCGCAGCTGCAGCTGCTCTATTCCTCTCTGCATGTCATGCCGGATGGTGCGCCCGCCGCGCTGCTGCTCACCGAAGAATGCACCCGGACGGTATACGCCGTCCAGCTGCTGCCGCCCTTCGTCTGGGAAGACCCGCTCCCGCCCCTGCCGGACGCTCCGGCGGCGCTGAGCCTCACCCTCACCATGCGGGACGTGGAAGAGATCGACGCCTGCCCCGCCGCGCTGGGCCACCGTCTCGCCTGCGACAAGGCGGGCAAGCGCTGGCTCCACCACCCCCGGGCCGAGACCTATCTCTCCGAGCGGGTAGCCCTCTTCCAGCGGCTCTACCGATAACCGAACAGAAGCTCTCAGGGTCATTTGCCAAAACATGGCGGCAAATGGCCCTTTTGTTTTTGGCGTATTCATGTTATACTTTGGGTACCTTGTGCGATGCCGGGCGGAAGATTTTTCCGCTCTGCACCATAAACTGCAATAATCGGGGCCGCTCATCCGTATACAGGGTGAATGTCCCCCATAAAAGATGATTTTTCCACCGGGTCCTGCTGTACACAGGACATCAAAGGAGCATAGAACTATGGGACAGCTGACCAAAAACGAGATTTTTGCGCTGGCCGTGCAGCGATACAGTGACACGGTGTTCCGAGCTGCCATGCACAACTGCAGCTGCACCGCCGATGCGGAAGATGTGGTGCAGGATGTTTTCGAAAAGCTGCTGTGCTACAATGGCCGCTTCGAGAGCGAGGAACACCTGAAAGCCTGGCTGCTGCGTGTGACCATCAACCGCTGCCACGACCTGACCCGCGCCGCCCGCCAGAAGGACACCGAGCTGGACGAGAATCTGCCTGCTCCGGACCAGATGGAAGACGGCAGCGTGCTGGACGCCGTGCGCGCCCTGCCCGAGAACTACCGCAACGCGGTCTACCTCCACTACTACGAGGGGTACACCGCCGCCGAGGTGGGCCGGATGCTGGGCGCACCCACCAACACGGTGCTCAGCTGGCTTCGCCGCGCCCGCGCACAGTTACATACGATGCTGAAGGAGGAGATCGAAGATGAGGTGGTATGAGTACAAGATGGAGGTAGACGACCTTCACGCTTCGGACGACCTGAAAGCAAAGCTCCTCGCCATGCAGCCGGCAGAAGAGGCACCGAAACCCGCCAGGAAGCCCAAAAAAGCCATCCACTTTCCCCGCAAGACTCTGAGCATCGCCGCCTGCGGCCTGCTCTGCGGCGTTGGTCTGTATGCGGCAGTCCACTCCCCCATCAGCCTGCTGCCTGCGGGCGGCGCGGCCCTCAGCTCTGCCCCTGAGACGGCCTCCTACGCCGCCGCCTACTCGATGGACGACGTGAACAGCGCCCTTGCCGCACCCAAGATGGCCGTCCCGGCCGGTGGAAGCGCCGATGCCATGAGTGACCGCGATGCAGACGGCGCCGGCGCCCTCAGCGCCGAGGCCGCTCAGACGAGCACAAGGCTCATCTACACGGCCAACCTCACCATCGAGAGCAAGGACTTTGACGCCGCCCGCACCGCCCTCACTGACGCCGTGAGCGCCGCCGGAGGCTATCTGGAATCCAGCAACGAATCCTCTTACACCGGCTCGAGCCGCACCCTCTCCCTCACCATCCGCGTCCCGCAGGACAACTACGCGAGCTTCCTCGAAGCCGCCGCGCAGGCGGGCAACCTCGTGGACAAGAGCGAGCAGGTGCAGGACGTCACCACCCAGTATATGGACATCGAGGCCCGGCTCTCCAACCTGACGGCCCAGCGCACACGTTTGCAGGAGCTTCAGGCCAGCGCCGAAAACCTCGCCGACCTGCTGGAGATCGAATCTTCTCTCAGCGACGTCCAGTACCAGATCGAGAGCTGGCAGTCGCAGCTGGACTGGTACAGCCAGCAGGTGTCCTGCTCCACGGTCTACCTCTCGCTGGACGAGGTGAAGGAATACACCCCCACCGAGGAATCCTACCTCTCCCAGCTGTCCAGCGCCCTCCGCAATGGCTGGACGGGCTTTGTCTCCGGCATCCAGCAGCTGACGGTCTGGGTCGTGGGCGTCTGGCCCGTGCTGGTCGTTCTGGCCGCAGCCGCCCTCGTCGTCCGCTTCGTGCGCCGCCGCACCCGCAAGTGATATTCGCTCTGTCGAAGCGCCCCGGAATGGGGCGCTTTTTGTTTCCGGCAGCGGCCTTTTCAAAAAAGTCATATTCTTTTTGAAAAAACGCTTGACAAGTCCCCCGCCTTGTGGTATTATACTTGAGCAGTCAGCAAGAGGCCGACAGCAAAAAGTAAATATCGCGGGGTGGAGCAGTCTGGTAGCTCGTCGGGCTCATAACCCGAAGGTCGTTGGTTCAAATCCGGCCCCCGCAACCACCAAGCATCTTGATTTTATCAAGATGCTTTTTCTTTTGTTTTCACATACGAGAAGAGGGAGCGCACCGCAGTGCGCTCCCTCTTCTTTGCATATTTTACAGCATCCCGTGCCGACGCTGTTCGGCTTCCAGCTCCTGGTTCAGGGCCGCCTTGCGGTGGTCGAGCAGAAGGTCTTTGTTGTACTGGAAATACCGCTCACAGCCGTTTTCGGCAATGAAGGCATGGGCGGCGGGCGAGAGGGTCAGCTCGGTGACGAAGACCACCATCTCCTGACTCTCGGCGAATGCCTGCTCCATGAAGTCGAAGGCCGCTTCCAGCGCGGCGCTGGCCGTCTGCTGGGCGGTGTCCCGGGCATCCGACAGGGTGCCGAACTGGGTGCGCAGCACCTTGAAGGCGGCGTCCGCGTCCGGCGCGGCGGCGCGCAGAAGCTCTTTCTCCCAGCCGCGCAGGGTCTTGGCGGTCTGCAAGCGGGCTTCCAGCGTGGGCTTATCCAGCAGACCGGCGGTGCGCTTTTTCTGGGTCTCGGCCTCGTAGTCGGCGGTCATCTGGTCAAAGAGCTGCGCCCAGCAGTTCGGCTCCTGCGCCAGCTCTGCGGGCATCTCGGCAAAGGCTTTCTTCGTCTCCCGCAGGAAGGCATAGCAGCTGTCGGCCGCAGCGTCTGCCCGCCGGGAGGCAGAGAAGCGCGTCTCGAGGCCGGACAGGATCAGGCTCACGAGGCTCAGCTTCTCGTCGAAGGGGGCCTGCAGCAGCCGCGCAAAAGCGGCAGGCTTGGCCTGACCGGCCAGAATGTCCTCCACGCCGTAGTCGTCACGGTACTTGTAGTAGAGGTCGAGGTAGGCCGAGAAGTCCTCGGCGATCTTCTGGTGCTGGATATACTGGCGGATGAGCTCTTCGTCAGCCTGCAGGCCCAGCGACTCATAGGTATTGAGCAGGTTGGAGAGGTCTTCCCAGCCGCGGGCGGTGACGAACTGGGTGCCGTCCACGTCGGCGTTTATCTGGTAGAAGTTCTGGGGGTGCAGTTCGAGGTAGCTCAGGATCGCACTGTGGATGTGGGCTGCACGGGCGTAGTCCTTCCAGACCGGCAGATCCGGCTCAATGTCCATCCGGCGGACGCGGTCGAGGGTGACAATATCGAAATCGCGGACGGATTTATTGTACTCCGGCGGGTTGCCTGCCGCCACGATGACCCAGCCCGCAGGCACGGCCTGATTGCCGAAGGTCTTGCACTGCAGAAACTGCAGCATGGTGGGGGCCAGCGTCTCGGAGACGCAGTTGATCTCGTCGATGAAGAGGATGCCCTCTTTCAGGCCGGTGGCCTCCATCTTGGCGTAGACACTGGCGATGATCTCGCTCATGGTGTACTCCGTCACAGAGACGTCCCGGCCGCCGTAGTTGCGCTGACGGATGAAGGGCAGGCCCACGGCGCTCTGGCGGGTGTGATGGGTGATGGTATAGGCCACCAGCGCCACGCCGCACTCCCGCGCCGCCTGCTCCATGACCTGGGTCTTGCCGATGCCCGGAGGCCCCATCAGCAGGATGGGGCGCTGGCGGATGGCCGGGATGGCGTATTCGCCCAGAGCATCCTTGGCGAGGTACGCTTTGACGGTATGCTCGATCTCTTCTTTGGCTCGTTTGATGTTCATATTCTTTCCCTCGTTATCACGAATTGTTGAGGTCACGGTAGAGGTCGTCTTCCTCCGCCAGTGCTTCGGACAGGGCCGAGGCGCTGCGGGCGGCCTCACCGGTAAATTCTTCTTCGTCCAGCACCACTTTCATCGCCCAGGGCGGCACATTGGCGTCGTCGAAGCGGTCGCCCAGAAATAGAAATGCCGTGTCGTAAGCCGGGCGTCGGGCCGGGTAAGTCCCCATACCGTCGGTAAAATAGAGCAGGCCCCGGAGGTTCGAGAATTTCTTCTCGGCGCAGAGCCGGCTGACGTACTCGAAAGCGGGCCGGAAATCGGTGCCGCCGCCGCCCCGCAGCTCGAAATGGTTCATGGCACGGATGAGGTCGTCTTCGTTTTTGACGGGAATATCCTGCTGCACCGCGTTGTCGGCCTGGATCAGGTGGAGATTCATCCGATGGAAGAAATTCTCCCTGCCCTTCAGCAGGGTATACGTCTCGGCCAGAAAGGCCCGCACCAGCTCGCCCGAGGTGGAGTAGCTGGTGTCGATGACGAGGGCCAGCTCCTCTATCTTCTTGCTCTCCCGGGTCTCCAGCGGCTCGATGAGGGGCAGGTTGCCGTAGACCGACAGGCCATAGGTGTAAAAATTCAAATCGAACTCGTCCGGGTCGAGGTGGACTTCCTCCCGGGTGACGCAGAACCGGCGCAGGAAGTCGCCGTAGCTGCGGCGGCTGCGGTTTGCGGCTTTGATCTGCTCCCGCATGGCATCCGCGCCCTCACCGGCCTCTTTGTCCCGGAGCTCCAGCTCTGTCTGCATCCGCTCGCCGATCTTCTGCCACGTCTTCTGGGGCAGTGGCGCAGGCATCTGCTGGGGCTGTTCGGGGGCATTTTTGGGCCAGAGGCGGTGGTCGTCGGTGTAGAATTCTTTTTCCAGCTGGCGGAGAACGCCGGGCGTCTGCCGCACCAGCCAGCGGTAGATGGGAGCTGCAGCAGCCACTTTTTCCTGCGCGATGATCTCCTCATAGGCGTGTTGGCGCACCCACGTCAGGGGGCGCTGGACGCTCTTGCGGCCAAGACCGTCGATGACGTTCTCCACCGCAATGTCACACGCAAGGTCCCACAGGCGTTTGTCCCGCTTGCCGCGCAGCCAGAGATGGCGGAAGATGCAGTGGAACACCGTGTGGAGGTAGAGCCGGTTGAGATATTTGGGGTTCTTCTGGTAGAGCCGCAGCAGGGCGCTGGGCTGGTAGCAGAGGATGGTCCCATCCGTCGCCAGCACCCCGCACCGCTCGTCGGCGGTGGGCGTCAGGGCCGAGAGGGCCTGGTCTAAAAAGCGGAAGTCCAGATACAGCCCGCTGCGCACCACGGCCAGCACCTCGCCGCCCATCCGGGCCTGCCACTCTTCGTGAGTCTCGGGCCGGGCCGACTGGAAGGGCTTGCGGGGGTCAAAAAACTTTTCCTTCTCAGAAATCAAAATCATACCTCTTCTTTTGGGGCGCAGCGGCACGCTTTTTGTGCTCTGCATCGGCCAGCAGGGCTGCAGCTTCGGCATTGTCGGCCTTGGCCGCGAGGGCAGCACCCTCGGCAAAGGCATCCGTATCCATCACATCCAGCGCCAGCAGGGCTTTGATGCCCTCGGTGTCCTGCGCCTTGAGCAGACGGGTCAGCACCCGCCCGGTGTTGGTCTTGAGGAAGTCCCGGTAGGCATCCCGGGCGGCATCGCTCAGCTGCCACGGCCAGCGCAGGCGGTCGAAGCAGAGCATCGCCATCACGGAAGCGTCGTCGGCGTCGTGGCCCTGCGGGAAGATGGCGTCGTACTCCGCCGGGAGAAGCTTATTTTCGAGGAAGCACTGCCGGTAGTGGTAGCCCTGCCCCGAAAAGGTGTGGAGCAGGATGTGGGCGGGCGTCTCCTCGATGTCCTCCCAGTAGGCGGGATACCACAACCCCGCCCGGGGTGCGGCCTCCCCCACCGGCCAGAACAGCGCCCGCACGGCCTCGGTGATGCTGCCCACGAGGGCGAACAGGCCGGTGGCCTGCTCGGGCGTGGCGCGGATGATGAGGTCTTCCAGCGCAAAGCAGTTGAGGAAGACATCGCTGCCCATGGTCAGCTCTCCTGTCCCGGCAGTCAGGCGGCGCAGCCTGCGGCAGTTGTAGAATGTGCAGCTGCCGATGACCCGCAGACTGTCCGGCAGGGTGACTTCTTCCAGGAAGTTCCCGCAGATGGGGTGGAGCTCGTCGTCCTGCGCCGGGGCGGCGGGGGCGTCGAAGTCGAAGCTGTACCGCACTTTGCCGCTCACATCCCGGCCAAAAGCGCGGGTCAGACAGAGCGTGCCGTCCTCGGCCCGCTCATAGCGGCAGATCTTTTCCGGCCCGGGCAGACCCCGGGGCTTTTCGGAAAAGCAGTAATCGCCCAGTTCGGTGATGGGCCACTGGCCCTCCCCTTCCGGCGCAGGAACAGCCCCGGGCAGCTTCACGCAGGGCTCGCCGCCGTACACCCGCACAAGGCGGGCCGTGCCGCCCGCCAGCGGCAGAATATCCAGTATCATAAGAACCTCGCTCACAAAAAAGCTGCCGCACAGGCACGCCGTGCAGCAGCTCCGTTCAAAACTTCATCACTGTGCGGCCTGTGCAAGGCAATCGTTCATTGCCGCAAATACCGCGTCGCTGGTCATGGTGCTGCCGGAGACAGCATCCACTCCCACGGTCGAGCCAGCCGCCAGCAGGGAGGCCGACAGCGTCTCTGCCGCCTTGCCGCCCAGCTCCGGCGTCTCGCCGGAAGCATCGATCACAACATTCGTCACCTTGCCGCCGGTGATGGTCACGGTGACGCCCACCTCGCTCAGACAGCCCTGCGCACTGGCGGTGTAGGTACCGTCGGTGTAGGTGTCGGCGTTATCGGCAGCAGGCACGGTGCCGGTGTTGGCGATATAGAGGGCCAGCACGATGCCGAGGATGACGTCCAGCACCAGCATGAGGATAATGTTGCGGGTCATGTGTTTTTTCATGGTCTGTGAAGTGCTCCTTTTGCGATGTTTGGGGTCCGCTCGTTACTTTGCGGGCTTGAAGCTGTCGCGCAGGGTCACGACACGATTGTACACGCCGGGGTTCTTCGAGTCGGGAGTGAAGAAACCGGTGCGCACGAACTGGAACTTATCGCCGGGCTTTGCGTCGGCCAGAGCCTCTTCCAGCTTGCAGCCCTTGCGGACGACAACGCTGTCGGGGTTCAGATAATCCTTGTAGTCGCTGCCCTCGGGGATGGCATTCATGTTCGCCTCGGTGAAGAGCTTGTCGTACAGGCGCACCTCGGCATCCACGGCGTGGGCGGCGCTCACCCAGTGGATGGTACCCTTGACCTTGCGGCCATCGGCAGGGTTGCCGTTGCCGGTCTCGAGGTCGGCGGTGCAGTGGATGACAGCGATGCTGCCGTCGGGGTTCTTCTCGACGCTCTCGCACTTGACGAGATAGCCGCCCATCAGGCGGACTTCGCCGCCGACGGTCAGGCGCTTGAACTTCGGAGGCGGCACCTCGGCGAAGTCCTCGTTCTCGATCCACAGCTCCCGGGTGAAGGCGACCTTGCGGGTGGTGGGGTCGTTGGCTTCACGGTTGGGGTTGTTGGCGATGTCGAAATACTCGGTCTTGTCGGCGGGGTAGTTGTCCACCACCAGCTTGACGGGGTCCAGCACGGCGATGCGGCGCTGTGCGGTCAGGTCCAGCTCGCTGCGGATGCAGGCTTCCAGCTGGCGCATATCAATGAGGTTGTCGGACTTGGAGATGCCGGCCTCCCGCACGAAGGTGAAGATCGAAGAAGCGGTGTAGCCGCGGCGGCGCAGGCCGCACAGGGTGGGCATACGGGGGTCATCCCAGCCGTCCACAATGCCCATCTCCACCAGCTCCCGGAGATAGCGCTTGCTCATGACGGTGTTGGTCATGTTCAGGCGGGCAAACTCGCGCTGCTTGGGGAACTCGGTGCCAAAAATGTTCTCGATGACCCAGTTGTACAGCGGGCGGTGGTTCTCGAACTCGAGGCTGCACATGCTGTGGGTGATGCCCTCGATGGCGTCCTGGATGGGGTGGGCGAAGTCGTACATCGGGTAGATGCACCACTTATTGCCCTGACGGTGATGCTCGGCGTACTTGATACGGTAGATGGCCGGGTCACGCAGATTCATGTTGGGGCTGGCGAGGTCGATCTTGGCGCGGAGGGTCTTTTCGCCCTCCTTGAACTCGCCTGCACGCATCCGGCGGAAGAGGTCGAGGTTCTCTTCCGGGGTGCGGTCGCGCCACGGAGAGGGACGGGAGGGCTTGCCTGCGTCGCTGCCCCGGTACTCGCGCATCTCGTCGCGGGTCAGGTCATCGACGTATGCCTTGCCCTCGAGGATGAGCTTTTCGGCATACTCATAGCACTTGTCGAAGTAGTCGCTGCCGTAGAAGATGCCGCCGTTGGGGTCGGCACCCAGCCAGTGCAGGTCCTCGATGATGCTGTTGACATACTCTTCCCCTTCGCGGGCGGGGTTGGTGTCGTCGAGGCGGAGGTTGAACTTGCCGCCGTACTGGTTTGCGATGGACCAGTTGATATAGATCGCCTTGGCGCTGCCGATGTGCAGGTAGCCGTTGGGCTCCGGCGGGAAGCGGGTGTGGATCTCGCGGATTTTGCCTTCGGCGAGGTCGGCGTCAATGATCTCGGTCAAAAAGTTTTTATCTGCCATAGTGGCGTTCCCCCTGTCAGGGCATAGCAAGCCCGGAATTACACTTTTGATACCCCTTATAATACACTATTTCCCGCTTTCCTTCAAGGTGGAAAGCCGAAGTTCCACCTGTTTTCGGCGTCGTTTTGCGAAAAAGCTTTCCCTGTCTCCCGCTTTTTGCAAAAAAAGCGAAATTCATGCTTGACATTCCGCACAGAATCTTATATAATAATCAAGCATTCAGCGAATGCGGAATATCTGTAGGGGTATAGCTCAGTTGGTAGAGCAGCGGTCTCCAAAACCGCGTGCCGTGAGTTCGAGACTTACTACCCCTGCCACAAGCGCACAGAGAGTACTCTGTGCGTTTTGTTTTTGTATTTTTCCCGGAATGTCGGACTTTCCAAAACTTTTTTGACATTTTCCGAAATTCATGCTTGACAACAGCGCGTTTCTCAGGTATAATAACACACGTTCCGGCGGTCAAACGCCAGAAACGATGCACTTGAGCGATCATGGCCCGGTAGCTCAGTTGGTTAGAGCACCAGCCTGTCACGCTGGGGGTCGTCGGTTCGAGCCCGATCCGGGTCGCCATTTGCTGCTATAGCTCAGTTGGTAGAGCGCATCCTTGGTAAGGATGAGGTCTCCAGTTCGAATCTGGATAGCAGCTCCATCGAGAAAAACCACTTGAATCCTTGAGATTCAGGTGGTTTTTTGTATTTCCGGTCATTTTTACCACCCGGTTTTCTTTTTGCTGCGCAAAAAGGCCCCCCGGCACCATGCGGACGTGCCGGGGGGCTTTGCAATATGGAGGAAGCAGGGCGATGCGGTACGCCCCGCCGGGGTAAGTTAGTGGATCAGCTCGTTATGAGCTGCGCCGTTGATGGTGAGCTGGGCCTCGCCGCCGTTGTGGGCAAGCACAAAGGGGGTAACGTCGGTACCCATGGCCAGCATCTCGTCGATGACAAGGCTGGACTCCCGGCTCCGGGTGCGGAACACCACCACATCGGCACCCTGTGCCTTGATGGCCCGCAGGTCGCCCAGCACAGCGTTGAGGGCGGCATCCTCAGAGGGTACCGCAATGATGTACCGGCCATCCACCACAGAGGTCTCGTAGGTCTCTGCGCCGGTCACGGTGTAGTTGGGGGCCGCAGAGCCGTTTTCCTGAGGCTCCGGTGCGCCGCAGCGGGTGCAGACGCCGTTCTTGTACTCGTGGCCCAGAGGGGCAACGAGGTTGGTGCGCTCACCGGTCTCCTCGTGGCAGACGCTGCACTTCTGTACCGTGTAGCCGCTTTCCGTGCAGGTGGGGGCAACGACGGTCTCGACGAACTGATGGCCCGGAGCTTTAACAATGCTGGTATGCTGACCGGTTTCCTTGCCGCAGCGGCTGCACTTTCTTACCGTGTAGCCATCCTCGGTGCAGGTGGGCTGGACTGTTACCGTCTGGTAATCATGGGACCAAATTCCGGAGTATGGAGCGAGCTCTACCACCTTGGTGATCTCACCGCAGGAGCTGCACCGGTAGGTCTGAGAGCCCTTTTCCGTACAATTCGGGGAGACTTTCTCTGCCGCGTATTCGCCCTTCGAATGCTTGCACTTTTCCGGGGTCTGCTCCGCATTCCCGTCGGTCACCCATTCGCCGTTCTGACGTGTTTGGGTCACCTTGTTCGAGCTGTTATGACCTATATTGGTCATTTCTACTTTTGCACCGTTCTGGATGCTCTTCTCGTCAGTTGTAAATTTATTCTCGCCGTTCTGGACGGAACCACTGCTCCCAGCAGTCGTTCCGCCATCGCCAATGGCAGCGCCCGCGCCATTATTCTCCCAGCTGCCGTGGTGCTCGGCACTGCCGGTGGCCTTGACCTGCGCTTTGCCGCCAATGATTACTTCGCCGGTGCCATTTGCGCCGCCGCCGATGCCGGCACCGCCGCCGTATGCTCTATTTTCTGCCGTTACCTGAGCATTGCCCTGAATGGTGACCTTGGCGTGGCTCTTTTTGCTGCTGCTGCCTACGCCGCCGCCGATCACTGCAAGGCCAGCATCGCTGCCCCCAAATCCATGCTCATATCCATAATCACTTCCGGTATCCACCTTATACGTAGCGTTCACCTGAGCGTTGCCGGAGATGGTAATGCTGGTTTGCCTGCCTTCATTACCTTCATATCCTTCATCAGTGCCTCCGCCGATGCCGCCATTGGCGTTGACCACAGCATCACCTGTGATCACGATATTTTCAGCCGCACCGCCTTTATATCCGCTGCCGATCCGGCCCTGGGTATTTACCGTGCCGCCATTGATCTCAATGTTTTTGGTGCCATGTTGGGAGTCGCTACCCGTATTCCAGCCCCATCCACTTCCGCCAATGGCAGCACCACGGACATCTGCGATCACGTTAAGGGTCTGGTCTTTGTCTTCTGCCGTAATGGTGAGCTTTCCGGTGCTGACATCATCGTTTTTCTGGATGCCGGCACTGTTTCCATATCCGTTCAGGGTGTTATTGCCCTCCACTTTGATCTCCACATCGCCGCTGCCCTGAATATCAATGGCTGCCATGCCACGAGTAGCCGTATCAGCAGCATTCGGCTGGTCGATGGTGGCATCCTTCAGCTTCAGCTTGACCAGCGTGTTAGCGAAGATCTGGATGATGCCTCTGCGTTCTCCCTCGCTACTGCGTTCTCCCTCGCTACTGCGCTCTCCCTCGCCGCTGCTGCGGGCCGGAGCCTTGCGGGGGCCATTGGAGGCGTTAGCAGAGGTGTCGTCAGAGGCGCTGGTGGAAGCCTCGGCAGAGGCCTTGGCCTCTGTGTTGGTCTCCTGCCGCTCCTCATCCTGCCGCTCGCCAGCGGAAGCATTCAGCTCCCCGTTTGCAGGGGCATTGGTGCTCTTATCCTGCTGCTGGGGGGCAGAGAGGTTTTCTTCCGCATCCAGCGCCCGGTATGTATCGCTGGAACTACTGGAACTAGAGCTGCTAGAACTGGAGCTGCTAGAGCTAGAACTGCCGGAGCCGCTGGAGCTCTCCGAGCTGCTGCATACATAGCTGCCGGTGATCTCGATCTCTTCATCATCTTTGATGCTGGTAACTCCGTCCTGACCATCCTGCTTCACGGTGATGCCGCTTTCATCTGCCGTGATCACAAGGCCGCCATTGGAAAGATTAAAGGTGGCCGCAAATGCCGGGGCGGAAAGGGATACCGCCATGCTCAGGGCCACGGCCGCCGCCGCGACTTGCCGGAGCAATTTTTTTCTTCGCATGATTTTTACCTCCCGTTTTGTATTTTGTGGCTTTTCTGCCAAATTTATTATACCCCCCCCCCCCTACTATCTGTGCAATATAACAGTTGGACAATCTTGCTCCACTTTTTTTAGCAAAAATGACAAAAAACGCCGTTGGCCCGCACCTTTTGTGCAGGTCAACAGCGTTATCGTCCATGTATCCCGGTTAAAATATCACGATGGTGCGTTTGCCGCCACTGCTCCGCCGGGCCGGAGCAAACAAAAAAACACCCCGAAGCCTTGATGGCTTCAGGGTGTTCCGAGCTGGAGCTGCTATCCAGATTCGAACTGGAGACCTCATCCTTACCAAGGATGCGCTCTACCAACTGAGCTATAGCAGCACACTCACAGCTCAATTA
This sequence comes from Faecalibacterium sp. Marseille-P9312, assembly GCF_902497445.1. NCBI lineage: Bacteria > Bacillati > Bacillota > Clostridia > Eubacteriales > Oscillospiraceae > Faecalibacterium > Faecalibacterium sp. Marseille-P9312. Next base: position 12,623 of record NZ_CABVEW010000002.1, on the reverse strand, counting down.
TAATACCATAAACTCTGCCGCATTGCAAGCGTTTTTTGCAAAAAAATCTGGCATTTTGCGTTTTTCTGCCCGGATGCAGAAAAACGGCTGCCGTTTTTCCACGGCAGCCGTCTGCATTGTTGAAACTATCACTCGATAAGGCCGTTCAGCAGGGCCAGGCACTTGCGGCTGTGCAGCTTGCGGATGGCCTTTGCCTCGATCTGGCGGACGCGCTCACGGGTGACGCCGAAGTCGCGGCCCACCTCTTCCAGCGTGCGGGGACGGCCATCGTCCAGACCAAAGCGGAGACGGATGACCTTCTCTTCACGGGGGGTCAGGCTCTTGAGGGCCTGATTGATCTGCTGGGCCACCATGGCGCGGTCAGCCGCCTTTCCGGGAGCCTCGGCGTTCTCGTCGGCGACGAAATCGCCCAGAGAGGAATCCTCTTCCTCGCCCACGGGGCTCTCAAGGCTGGCGGGCTCCTGTGCCATCCGCTGGATCTCACGCACACGCTCGACGCTCATGTCCATGGCCTTTGCCAGCTCTTCCGGGGTGGGCTCGTGGCCGTTCTGGTAGACCAGCTGGTTGGTGGCCTGACGCATCCGGTTGATGGTCTCGACCATGTGCACCGGGATGCGGATGGTGCGGGCCTGGTCGGCGATGGCGCGGGTGATGGCCTGACGGATCCACCAGGTCGCATAGGTGGAGAAGCGGAAGCCGCGGTCGCAGTCGAACTTCTCAGCCGCCTTGATGAGGCCGATGTTGCCCTCCTGGATGAGGTCGAGGAAGGCCAGATTGTGGCCCACGTGCTTCTTGGCGATGGAGACCACCAGACGGAGGTTCGCTTCGCTCAGGCTGCGGCGGGCGTTCAGGCCGTCGCGGCGGGTCTTCAGCAGCTCCTGACGGCGCTCCTCGGTCAGGGGGCCGTTCTCCACAGCCTCCATGGCCTCTTCCTCAGCAGCCTTTTCCTCGGCGTCCACGCTGGGCTTCTCGCTGCCCTCTTCGTCGATGTCCTCGGTGTAGCTGCGGCTGTTCTCGTCTTCCTCGAACGAGAAGCGGGCGCTGTTCTTCTTGATGTACTCGGGCGCACCGTACTTCTGGCGGTCGGCCTGCAGGATATGGGCAGCCTCGGCGCCGGCGTGGATGCGCTTGCTCAGGTCAACTTCCTGCTCCGCGCTCAGCAGAGGGATCTGGCCGATCTGCTTGAGGTAGTTCTTGACGGGGTCGTCCAGCAGCTCATCCATCGCAGCCTTCAGGTCGGCGGGGTTCTCCTCGGCGGCTTCTTCCTCGTCCTCGCCGCCCAGACCCAGCTCGTCGCTGTTGTTCTCGGCGTTTTCCACCTCGGCGATGATGCTGTCCACGTCCAGATTCACATCGGCGTCGGCCTCATCCTCGATGATCTTGATGCCGCGCTCTTCAAGGAGCGTATAGAGCGTTTCCACATCCATCCTGCACTGTGCAGCCAAAGTTTTGGCCTCCTGTGCCGACAGGGTGCCTTCGCCTTTCGTCAACAGTTCCTTCAAAGTCATGCCCATTTCGCTCTCTCCTTCTCACTGCGGGGGAAGCGCCCCGCAAGTGAACTTGTCTCATAGTTTCGGTCTTGCTGCATAGAAGTTGTTTTCATGGCCAGAGTGTGCCGGATGGCCGTAGATTTTTGCCCGCAGACAAGGCGATTTTCCGCAGCAATCCTGACGGATTGCAAGGGAAAGCAACGCAGTATGCAGACAAAAATGTCGGCCAGACGGTGTGCAATGGCTGTGAAAACAGCTTCTTAGATCACAAGACCTCCGTTGACGCCGAACACCTGGCCGGTGATGTAGCCGGCGTCTTCTCCGGCGAGGTACAGCAGAAGCTTTGCCACCTCTTCGGCGGTGCCGAGACGGCCCACAGGGGTCTCTTCGGCCAATGCCGCTTTGTCCTCAGCAGTGAACGAGGCCATCATATCGGTGTCGATGACGCCGGGGGCCACGCAGTTCACGGTGATGCCGCTGGGACCTTCTTCTTTTGCCAGCGCCTTGGTCAGGCCGATGAGGCCCGCTTTGGCGGCGGAATAGTGTACCTCGCAGCTGCCGCCGGTCTGGCCCCACATGCTGCTCACAGTGAGGATGCGGCCCGCTTTGCGGCGTATCATCCCGGGCAGGGCCAGCTGGCAGAGGTTGAACGCACCGGTCAGGTTAACGTCCAGCATCCGCTGCCACTCTTCCGGCGTGATGTCGGTGAACAGCTTCTGCTGGGCGATGCCCGCGTTGCTCACCAGCACATCCACCCGGCCCAGCGCCTGCTCGGCGGCGCGGAAGGCCAGCTCACAGCTGGCCCGGCTGGCCACGTCACACTGGATGGCCAGTACGCCCGGCAGCTCTTTCTGCAGGGCTGCGGCGGCTTCGGCGTTGGTGTGGTAGAACACTGCCACCCGGAAGCCCGCCGCGTAGAATGCGCGGGCTGCTGCTGCGCCGATGCCCCGGTCTCCGCCCGAGATGAGGACGGTGCGGTCCTTCGCCGCCGGGGCAGTGCTCTGGGGCTCTGCCGCAGGTTCCGGCTCGCGTTCCGGTGCCGGTGTGTTCTCCGGCGCAGCGCTGACCGGCGTTTCCCTCGTTTCCTGCACCGGCGGTGCGGCCACAGCCGCTTCTTCCGGCTCGGGCAGGGTCGGCCTGCGCTGTTCTGTCTTCGGCCCGGCGTCTGCAAGGTCAAATGTCAGCTCAAATTCGTCGTTGTACAAGAGTCAAACCCTCCTGTCCACTATTTTCGGCCGCAGCGCCTCTTCGTGTCAAAGCCTCTGCGGCGGGAAAGGAAACAGCTTCCCCCACCCCGCCGGAGCTGCGCTCTGCTCACTTTTTCCGGTCTAGTCCGGCTCTGCGGCGCGCCCGGCGGCATTTGTGTGGTTTCGACAAGTTTCCATTGAATAATATAGCACAATCGGGCGAAAAAATAAAGTGGTCACCGGTGATTTTTTCACGCAGTTCCCACTTTTTTCACAGATTCAGGGGTTCACGGGCGGCTTCCAGCGGGGCTTTGCGGCCCGCCTGGCCCGCAGTGAAACGAAAAATTCCTGCAAAAGCTGCTGTGCCTCATCGGCCCGCAGTCCCTTCTCGATGACGGGGTGATGGTTGAAGGGCTGGGCGAAGAGGTCTGTCACCGAGCCGCAGCAGCCCGCCTTGACGTCGGCGGCACCGTACACCACCCGCTTGATGCGGCTGTTGATGATGGCGCCGCTGCACATGGGGCAAGGCTCCAGCGTCACGAACAGCTCACACTGCCACAGCCGCCAGCCGCCCAGCTTTTTGCAGGCCGCGTCGATGGCCAGCAGCTCCGCGTGGTGGAGGGCGTTTTTCTCCGTCTCGCGGGTGTTGTGGGCGGCAGAGATGATCTCTCCGTCCTTCGCCACGACCGCGCCTACCGGCACTTCGCCCAGCGCAGCGGCCTTCCGGGCCTCTTCCAGCGCCGCGCCCATCAGCTCAAAATCGGTCATCCCATTCCCCTTTCTGCCAGCCGTGCGGCAAACACGAGGCAGTTATTTATAATATGTAACGCACTGCCGGGCCATACGCTCTTCGCTTTCCGGGCCGCCCAGCCGAAGATGAGCCCCATGCCCAGCGCATAGGCCCGGGCCGTCCAGCTGCCGTGCAGGGCCGCAAAAAGCACCGCCTGCACCACCACAGCCCCCGCGCCGCCCAGCGGCTGCAAAAGATAGAGCGCCCCGCCCCGGAAGGCAAGCTCTTCTGCCAGAGGGGTCACAAGGCAGATGCGCAGCGCAGCCCACGCGAGGGCCGCGCCCTCGGGCAGAGCCGTCTTTTCCGCCGGGAGCAGCAGCTGTGCTCCCGCCGCCAGCAGCGCCCAGAGCACGGCCGCCTCGGCCAGGACCCGGCACTGAGCCGGAAAAGACGGCTTTTCCGTTTCCCTTATCAGTCTTTTCACGGCGCACCCTCCTGTCGGCGGACATTGTACCATACTGCCGCCCCGTTTTGCAAGCAGTTTTTCGTTCATTCGAAGAAATTTTACTCAAAAGATTGACATTCCGCCCGGCGTTCTGGTATACTTTGTACGACTTTTTTATGAATTTGTCGTTTTACCAAAGACACACGATGAACGCACCCATGGAGGTACGAGCTATATGATACGCATTCTTACCGATTCCGCATCCGACATCCTGCCCGCCGAGGCCGCGCAGCTGGGTGTGGACGTCATCCCCCTCAACGTCACCCTCGAGGACGGCACCGTCATCCGGGACGGCGTGGACCTGACTCCCAGCGAGTACTACGAGCACATGGCCGGCTGCAAAAAGCTGCCCACCACCAGCCAGCCCAGCCCTGAGCTGTTCGAAAAGTTCTACGCCGAGGCTGCTGCCGCCGGAGACGAGGTCGTGGGCATCTTCCTGTCCCATGAGCTGTCCGGCACCTATCAGTGTGCGAAGCTGGCCGCAGACCTGGCCAACGTGGACAACGTCCTCTTTGTGGACAGCACCAATGTCTGCCTCGGCGAGGGTCTGCTGGTGCGTATGGCCGCACATCTGCGGGACGAAGGCAAGTCTGCCGTCCAGATCGCCGCCACCCTCGAGCACGCCAAGGAGCATCTGCACCTCGTCGCCGCCATCGACGACCTGAAGTATCTGCGCAAGGGCGGCCGTCTGCCCGCCGCCGTCGCCGTGGCCGGCGGGATGCTTGGCATCAAGCCCCTCATCACCATCAAGGAGGGCAAAGTCGCCATGGCCGGCAAGGCCCGGGGTCTGCCCGGCGCATACGTCGCCCTCTTCAAGAAGATCGAGGAGCTGGGCGGCGTCAATCCCCGTTTCCCCTCTCTGGCCGGTTACACCATCAGCACCCGCGAGGTGAACCCCATCCAGACCTATCTGGTGGACAATCTCGGCCTTTCCGAGCCGCTGGTGCGCCAGATCGGCTGCGTCATCGGCACCCACGCCGGTCCCGGTGCGTTTGGTCTGGCCTTCTTTGATAACGGGCTGGTCATCGACTAAGAGTATATAGGAAGAGGCTGCTGTGCATCTGCACAGCAGCCTCTTTTCGTTTTTACTTACAGCATATCCGTGATGAGCTTGCCCAGCAGGAGCACCAGCACCACGAGCATCATGGGGCGGATGAACTTTGCGCCCTTTCTCAGGGCGAAGTGAGAGCCGATGATGTTGCCGACGATGTTGCTGATGGCGCAGGGGATGCCCACCGGAAAGACCACCAGCCCGCTGCTCAGATAGGTGAAGAGGCTGGCGTAGTTGCTGGCGAGGTTGAGCACCTTGGCGTTGCCGTTGGCGGTGCGCAGGTCAAAGCCCATCAGGCTGGTGAAAGCAATAATGGCAAAGGTTCCGGTGCCTGGCCCCACCATGCCGTCGTACAGACCGATGCCGAGGCCGATGCCCAGGGCCAGCAGGGCCTTTTTCAAATTCAGGGTGCCGTCGTCCCGGTTCTCGTCCGGGAGGTTGCGCCGCCACAGGATGACGACTGCCGCGATGGGCAGGATGATGAACATCATCATCTGCAGCACCTCATCACTGAGCATCAGGACGATGTGTGCGCCTAAGGCACTGCCCGCAAAGCTTCCGATGGCGGCGAGGATGCCGACCTTGAGGTTCATCGCGCCGTTCTTGAAGAAACTGGCCGTGGCGAACGTCGTGCCGCAGGCGGCGCTGAATTTGTTGGTGGCGTAAGTATAGTGAGGCGGCAGGCCCGCGAAGAGATAGGCCGGCAGACTGATGAGTCCGCCGCCGCCCGCTGCCGAATCGATAAAGCCTGCAAAGCCGGTCATGAACACCAGAAATGCCATCATCGGCAGGCTGATTTGAATACCCATTGTTATGATTCCCCTTAATATTCCTATTTCTTCCACGATTTTACTTGTACAGCTCACCCTCGCAGGCCAAAATCTGGTCGAGTATCATCCGGGACACCCGGGCGCCGTAGACCATGGAGGGATGGTCATTGTACTCGATGATGTCGTGGAAGTCCTTGTTCATCAGGACGATGACATACTCGCCGTAGGGGGTGTGGACGATGCCGCCGTCGTTGCGGCAGGCGTTCATGCTGCCGCTCTTGCTGGCCACCCAGATGAGTTCCGGCTCGCCGGTCTCCTCGCAGTCGAGATAGAACTGAGGGAAGTCGTGGGTCAGCATGGTATTGTAGTGCTGCTGACGGAAGATGGCCAGCATCTCAGCGCTGGCCTCAGCGCTGACGAGCGTTCCCTTTGCCACCTGCGCAAACAGCGAGGCGTAGTCCCGGGGCGTCGTGGTGCCGAGGTCGTTGTAAATATCAAAGTGGAGCGGGTTGTGCAGGACGGTGTGGGCAAAGCCCATCTCCCGGATGCAGGCGTTGATGGTGGCCAGCCCCAGATAGTCGATGACCATGTTGGTGGCGATGTTGTCGGAGCAGATGATCATCATGGTGGCGGCGTCTTTAACTTTCAGACTTGCACCCACGCCCAGCGCCCGGAGCATCCCGGAACCGTCCACAAAGTGCTCGGGCTTGTAGGTGATTTTTTCCTCGAGGCTGGCTTTGCCCCGGCCGGCCTGCAGATACAGGGCTGCGAGGATATAGGCCTTGATGGTGGAAGCCGTCTCAAATTCCTCGTCAGCGCCGATCTCGACCGTGTGGCCGTGCAGGTCGTCCACAAAAACGCTCATCTTGCCCTGATAGGAATACAGCTCGGCGGCAATACGCTTTTCCAGCGTCATGTTTTTATCCATTTTGGAATCTCCCTGTCGTTTTATACATTATTTAGAGGTTTTCTTCGAAGAACCGCCGGGCGTTGCGGTAGAAGATGGCCTCCACCTCGTCCTCGGTGAAGCCCTCGCGGCGGAGTGCATCGGCCAGCAGCGGGAGCTTGGAACAGTCGTCCATTTCCAGCTTGCCGCCGATGCCGTCGAAGTCACTGCCCAGACCGATGATCTCAATGCCGCCCACCTGTTTGAAGTGGGCCGCGTGCTTTGCCATCAGGGCCGTGGTGCTGCGGCAGAGCTTTTCTTCGGGCTGGTTGTCGAGGAAGCCGCTGCAGTAGTTCAGACCCACGAGGCCGCCCTTGTTGGCGAGGGCGCGGATCATCTCGTCGGTGAGGTTGCGGCAGTGGGGCGCGAGGGCGCGGCAGTTGGAGTGGCTGGCCGCAAAGGGGCGGGTGGAGTGCTCCACAATGTCCCAGAAGCCCTTGTCGGACAGGTGGCTCACATCTGCGATGATGTGCAGACGCTCCATCTCGGCCAGGAACTCGAAGCCCTTCTCCTTCAAGCCCGTCTCGGTGTTGGGGGCGCAGGGCCAGATGTTGTGGCCCCCGCCGGGGACGACGTTGGGGCTGGCAAGCTCGTTCTCGTGGTTCCAGGTCAGGGTCATCATGCGGACGCCCAGCTCGTACATCCGGCGCAGCACGCCGATGCTGCCCTTGCAGCAGCCGCCCTCTTCAATGGTGAGCATTCCGCTGATCTTGCCCTCGGCGGCGTTTTTTCGGATGTCAGAGGGTTGATACACCGGAGCAATATCCTCCGGGTATTTTTTCATGATGCGTTTGAAGACGTCGATTTCTTCCAGCGCCGTCACCAGCGGGTCGGCACCGGGGGTCTTGTCTCCCAGATTGACAAAGGCGGCGAAGCACTGCAGCATATAGTCGCCCTTTTTCAGTTTCTGCAAGTCGATGTGCAGATCATTCTGCGCAAAGCTCTTGGGCGTACCCGCCTTTTCGGCGTAGCGCAGCTCACTCAGGGTGTCACAATGTAGATCAAAGACTTTCATGGTTATCTCCTTTTAGAAAATACTCCCCACCGCATACAAACACTTCACCAGATCCTCCCGATACAACGGGTCATCCGGCTCAAGGCTGTTGATGACCACACCGCCGCTGGCGGCGGCACCGGTGGAGTGGATATACCGCCCTTCGCCCAGATAAAGCGCCACATGGCCGGGGAAGAAGAGCGCATCGCCGGGCTTTTTGTTCTCGAAGGCCACCTCATGCATCGGCCAGCCCTCGATGATCTTTGCGTCGCGGTAGATGAGCACACCACACTGCATATAGGCGCTGCTGACGAGGCCCGAGCAGTCGATGCCCCGGCCCGACTTGCCGCCCCAGCGGTACTCGGTACCCATATACTTCTTTGCCTGCTCACAGACAGCGGCGCGGAAGGCATCTTCGCGGCCGCCGTACCAGCGTGCCACAGCTTCCGGCACGAGCTTTTCCGCCGTCGTGTCCAGCGTCTCGGCCAGCGCGTCATTGAAAGCAAGGCCCTCTCTCTGGGAGAAGACCGCCGTCATCTCATATTTCACCGGCTCCAGCGCCACGTCCCGGACATAGCCTGTCCGGCCATCCGTCAGCAGGACTTTCGCCCAGCCCTTGTGGGCCTCGGCCTCTTCGGCCGTCTCAGGCTGGCGGCGGAGAACGTCTCCCCGCTCCAATTCCATCATCCGGACGCCCTGCACCTTGGGCAGGCTGAGGACATCCGTAGCGCGGCCCACGAGAACGAGGTCTGCCCCCAGATACTCCCACAGCTCCTCCTCGCGGACAAACTGCAATTCCCGCTGATTCACATAGCCATGGTAGCCGTAAAAGCTGACCACTTCGGCCACATCGGGCGGAAGCTGGACGCCCGCAGCGGTCACGCCGCCGGGCGCAGTCCGCACCTGACAGGCCTGCCCATACAGGCCCTCGTCTCCGATGGTGGAGACAAGACCCTCCTCGCCCTCTTTGATGGTCTGGGGCAGGTCATAAATAGTGCCTACTGGCACCGAAAATAATGCGTATTTCATGGTTCGCTCCCTTCCAGCAGCTGCAGCAGCTCATCCGGCCGCATCGAGAGGATGGCACCATCGGCGGTGCCGGTCACGGTGTCGGCCAGCGACTGCTTGGCCTGCTGCAATTCCACGATTTTTTCTTCAATGGTATCCTGTGCAATGAGCTTATACACCTGCACCGGGTTCTGCTGGCCGATGCGGTAGGCGCGGTCGGTGGCCTGATTCTGGGCGGCGACATTCCACCACGGGTCGTAGTGGATGACGATGTCCGCCGCCGTCAGGTTAAGGCCGGTGCCGCCGGCCCGCAGCGAGATGAGGAAAACGCTCACCTCTCCCCCGTTGAACCGCCGGACCAGCTCCGCCCGGACGGGCTTCGGCGTCGAGCCCTGCAGCGTAAAGTGGCTGATGCCCTCGGCGTCCAGACGCTTTGCCAGCAGCTCGAGCATCGAGGTGAACTGGCTGAACAGCAGGATGCGGTGGCCGCCCTCCACAGCGCTGGAGACAAGCTCCGCGCAGGCGTCCAGCTTGGCGCTGCCGCCCTCCCAGTTGTCTGCGATAAGGCGCGGGTCGCAGCAGATCTCCCGCAGCCGCATGAGGACGGCGAACACCGCCATCTTGTCCTCGGGCTTTGCGGCCTGCAGCTTCTCCCGGGCGTCCACCACAGCGGCCAGATAGAGCTTGCGCTGCTCCTCTTCCAGCTCGATGCGGTAGACATTCTCGGTCTTGGGCGGCAGCTCCTTGAGCACATCCGACTTCATGCGGCGGAGGATGAAGGGGCCGGTCAGCTGATTGAGACGCCGCACGGCGGTCCGGTCTTCCTCCTGCACGATGGGCTTCTCGAACCGGCTGCAAAAGCTCTTGTAGGGCGGCAGATAGCCCGGCATCAGGAAGGAGAAGATGCTCCACAGCTCGCCCAGCCGGTTCTCCACCGGCGTACCGGTGAGGGCAAACCGCACCCGGCTGCGCACTTTGCAGACAGCCTTGTATTTCTGGGTGGTGTGGTTCTTGATGGCCTGCGCCTCGTCGAGGATGCAGGCGTAAAACTCCTGCCCCTCGTAAAGCGCCTCGTCACGCCGCAGCAAATCGTAGCTGGTCACCACGAGGTCGGCGGCGGGCCAGCTCTCAGCCAGCTCGGCGCGGTGGGCAGCGTCGCCGTCCACCACCACGCAGGAGAGTTCGTGCGTGAATTTCTGACACTCCTCGGCCCAGTTCAGCACCAGCGAGGCCGGGCAGACGATGAGGCTGGGCAGAGTCTGGCCGTTCTGCTTCATGGCCAGCAGGTAGCTCAGCACCTGCACCGTCTTGCCCAGGCCCATATCGTCGGCGAGGATGCCGCCCATGCCGTAACCGTCCAGCGTCCGCAGCCAGCGGTAGCCGTCCCGCTGATATTTGCGCAGGGTCTTTTGCAGGGAGACAGGCGGGGCATACTCGCTGTCCTTGACGGCGTGGAAGCTCCGGCTGATGCGCCGGAAGGCGTCATCCCGGTTGAAGCGCACACCGGTCTGGCCCGACAGCGCCCAGTCGAGGCTGGGCGCACGGTAAAGCGGAAGCTGCGCATGATTCTGGCCCAGCTTTGCGCCGGAGAGTTCCAGCGTTTCGTTCAGTTCGTCCAACACTTCCAGCGAGTCATCCAGCCGCAGCAATCGGCCATCCCGCAGGCGGTGGTAGCGCTTTTTCTGGTGGAGCGACTTGAGCAGAGCTTTCAGCTCGCTCACCGGGAATTCGCCGGTGTCCACCTCCAGATCAAGCACACTGCCCTGTACCGACACACCCACCGAGATCTTCGGCGGCGCAGCCTGCAAGTCGCGGAATGCATCGCTGAGGTAGACTTCGCCCTCCGCCAGCAGGGCAGGCACACCCTCTTCAAGGAAAGTGACAAGGGTATCCTCGTCGTCTGTGCCATATTCGGCGGGGCTTGAGTCGGTCTGCTGGGTCAGATAAGTTTGGAGCAGCCGCCCGGCCCGACGCTCAGCGCGGGCGTCCCTCAATAAATCGGTCGGGGCCGCAAAAGGCGTCACCCGGTCTTCCCCATACAAAAATTCCGGGTGGGCGCGGACGGCCCCCATGTGGGGCGCATCCAGATAAAACTGCACCACCGGCTCCAGCGGTATCTGATTCAAAAGCAGTCGGTCAGGGTCGTCGATGGTGATCTTCCGGCCCAGCTCCGGCAGCACGAAGCTGCAAAACGACACGGCATCCTTGCTGGTGAAAAAGAGTCCGCTGCCGCAGAGGGCGTTCAACGCGGGCAGCAGACGGGCCGCTTCGGCTCGTTCCAGTTTCCAGATGGTGTCTTCATTATAAAGGTAGCTGTAGTCGAGGCCCTGCAATGTGTACAGACTGGGCTCCACCACGATGTGTACGCCGCCCCTCTTCTTCTCGACCCGCAGCGTCAGCGCGGGCAGACCCTTTCGCAAGGCGTAACCGCCCACCTCGCCCCTCGGCTCATATAACGCCACCAGTTCATCCAGCAGCTCGCCCGACAGCGGCACACTTCCAGCGGGGCCATTTGCGATGCTGCGGGTCGGGCGGCCTGTGGCGGCTTCCACGCTCTTTACCGTGTCCTGCTGGCGGCGGAGCAGCGTCAGAATTTTCTGTGCCTCGGAGGTAAAGGCGTCCCACCGATGGACAAAGGCCAGCGTTTTGCCGTAGCTGACGCTCCGCTCTTTCTCGATAGCCGTCAGCAGTTCCGGGATGCTTTTGACGACATACTGCCGCCCGCCGTCCGAAATGCGGAGGCGCAGCAGCGGCGGTTGTCCGGAGTAGTCGAGGATGAGTTCCGGTTCCAGTTCCGCGAAGCCTCGCTGCTGGCCGTCCGAGGCCGTCAGACTCTCCACCTCGGCCAGCGCGTCCTCCTGATAAGCCCGGAGAAGTTCCTGCGCCTGCACATCCGAGACGGGTTCATCGCCTCGCCATTTCCTGCCGAACAGCATCTCGAGGCCGGAGACATAGCTATCCTTCCGAGCTGCGGCTTCTTTCGCAAATTCTGTCCCGCGCTGCACGCCCGGGATGTCCAGCAGTGCCTTCTTTTCCGGTTTTGACTCCGTCTTTTCTTCCGGCTCATCCACCTCATGCAGCAGCAGCGCACCGATGTGCTTGCAGCAGGGACCTTCGCCGTTTTCATTGAAAGAGCAGGTACAGCTGGCGCTGACGAAACTGCCGTTCTGGCGCAGCCATGCCTGCGTGCGGTAGAGGTTCCGGCCGCTGCCCCGCACGTCGGCGCTCAGATGGCGCACGCCGTTCTCCGCCGTCTCACATTCCAGATCCTGCACCCGGTTCTCGTATGCCTTGGCCCGTGCATAGATCGTGCTGCCCAGCAGATAGCGGATCTCTTCTCTGTCCATGTCTCTGCCCTCCCTCTTGCAAGCGTCCTATTGGTTAAGCATACCGCACCCGCCGACCAGATGCAAGAGCTTTGGACGAAAAAAGCAAAAAGAAAACGCTCCAAGATTTCTCTTAGAGCGTTTTGTTCAAGTCGGCGACTACCTATTTTCACAAGCCGTTTCCAGCTAACTATCTTGGGCACGAATGAGCTTAACTACTGTGTTCGGAATGGGAACAGGTGGAACCTCACCGTCATCGTCACCGACCATATGACTAGCTAAGTATATCATTTCTGATTTACTTTGTCTAGTGTTTCAGAAGGACGTGCCTTCAAAACTGAATAATCACTGCTACTTCTCGTTGACTTGAGATACTCAAGCGAATTGTGGTCAAGCCCTCGACCTATTAGTACACGCTTGCTGAATGGATCGCTCCACTTACACATCGTGCCTATCGACCTTGTAGTCTTCAAGGGGTCTTACCTGATCAAATCAGTGGGATATCTTATCTTTGGGTCGGCTTCACGCTTAGATGCTTTCAGCGTTTATCCGATCCGTACGTAGTTGCCCAGCTATGCTCCTGGCGGAACAACTGGTGCGCCAGAGGTACGTCCGT